>JAZNFL010000105.1:0-2054 GCA_045589135.1 Christensenellaceae bacterium | reverse complement strand
CGATAACTCGTGGCAGAAATCTTACTACTTTATATTAAATCTCAATAGAAGGAAATCCAAGTTCCTTCTTCGTCTTCCGAAGGAGTTCCAAAACTGTTTTGTTCGGTTTCGGTATTTTGTTCGGAATTAGTAGGAGTAGTATTAGAACATCCTACGACGGTAACGACAAAAGTTACGCTTAACACTAAAGCCAAAAGTACAAGTAATTTTTTCATATTCGTTTCTCCTTATGCATTAGCAATTTTTGTAAGGGCTGCGATTTGTTCTGTCGAATACCCTGCATTTGTATCTTGTATAGCCATTTGAGCAACGTCTTTTGCACTTCTAACGTTATCTTCGGTATTAAAGTCTGCATAAACGTAATACTCTGCACCGTCGTTATAAGTAACTTTTATACATGCTCTAAATGCAATTTTTACAGAATAATTTTCTTCCGGCATACCAAAGAGCATGGTCTTATATCTAGTAACGTCGTTTTCTGTGTCGACGGTAACGGTTTTGTTTATTCCGATAAACTCTGCATCTTTACTATTTGCAGTAAGAAGAGAGTTTGCATATGGAGCAATTACCATTCCGTATTCTACGGACATAACGTTTCTCATCTCTCTAAGAGAAGTAAAGTCTGCACCGACCATTGCGTCGAAACGCATACCCAATTTAGAAGCGGTAACGTTTAACGAAGCACCTTTAACGGTAGAAAGAGTTGCAAATATTGCAGTTACCGTTACGTCGCCGTCTAAAACTATTTGACTACCCGGTTCTACGAGTCTGTTTTTAACGTTCCAACCAACTAAAACTTTACCTTCTGCTTGTACGTCAGGAAGGTTAAATACGGTGGTATTATACACTTCGGTAGTGGTTTGTCCGTTGCAAACAACGGTAACATTATATTCGACTTCTTCCGGAACTAAAACGATAGCAAATCCGCCGTTCTTCTTTACGTTTACACTAAGTACGGAATTAGACGTAACGTTTTTAGTGAGAGTCTTAACGTAGTTGGCGCTTCCGTCCATATAGATATGAGCGGTGTAATTTCTGTTTGCGTCGAGGAAAGAAAGGTCTACGTTTCTTGCACAAGCTTCTACGCTTATACCACCTACGTACCATCTTTCGTTATCCTTAGTCTTACGAGCGATAGTCATATAATCGCCTACTTCGCCGGCAACGAGCTTGGTTTCTGCCCAACTCGATGGGAAATCTTTATAATAGAACTTAACTTCTTCCGAAAGTGCCATAAATTGAGGTTGCGTACTTGCAAAACAAGTTGCTCCACTTTCGTAAATGGTACTAAACGCCATTTGTAACGCCATAGTCGTGTCGCTACCCTTAGAAGGATAGATATACGGGGTTAAATCGGTAGGTCCGCATATTCCTCTTAAATAAGCGTTTATTGCGTGTTGTGCGGTAAGAGTGTTGTTGAGCTCTTCTCCGTAAATAGCTTCTCTGTTTATAACGTGAGGATAAGTTCTTCTTTCGCCTGTAGGCTTGTTAGCGCCGTGTACGATAACCATAATTTCGTACTCTGCAGCCTTTTTGTATATGGTGTCGTACATATCGATAATCCATTGTTCTTCGCTATCGAAGAAGTCTATCTTAATTCCGACAATTCCGTATTGTTTTAACATGGAGAAGACTTCGTCCATCTTCTCTTCGGTATCCATTATACCCGTATGTAACCAAGCGATAAGCCCTATGCCCTTGTCTGCTGCGTATTCGGCAATTTCGTCAGTCCAGTCGTAAACGCCGTGGTAATACTTGGAGAAGTTATTCCAATTGTTTATGGTATAACCCATGTTTCTTGCTTCTTCTAAAGAAATAGAAGGTTGCCAACCGTCGTCGAGAATAAAGTATTCCCAACCGAAGTCGTATGCAAGATCTATATACATCTTAATAACTTCCGGATCTCTTTGAGTTCCTATAACTACAGAATCCCAAGAACCTCCCATTACTCCGGAATTAAACAAGTTTACGCCGTACATCCAAGACCAAGAAGCTACGCCGGCATCTATCCAAGAAGTATCTTCTAAAGCACAAGAAGTCGGAGGCCAAGCGGT
>JAZNFL010000104.1:0-1980 GCA_045589135.1 Christensenellaceae bacterium | reverse complement strand
CATATATCCCTTGTATTCAAATCCATAGATTTTAAGAATATTAATATTCTTATTGAGAACGTCTGTCGCAAAATGCTTGTATCCTTGAGCAATTGCATCGTTTACGAGATTGATAAGCATCGTTCTTTTTATTAAAAGTATGTTTGTGTAGAGATTAACAGTTCCTTCGACTCTTGGATCTACGGATATAGATTCAACTCTTTTAGTTTTGTCAACCCCAAGAATAATTTTGTTTTTTCCGTCAAAAGTCTTTCCTTCGGTTTTAAAATAAACCATAGTAATGTCCGCACCCGTCTTTAAGTGTTGGTTCATTACCTCGTTATAATCCATAGAATACACCATATCGCTATCAGATAAAAATACGTATTCTTCGTTAGAACGAGAAAGGAAATTAACTATACCCTTTAAAGCCTCGAGACGAGTTCCGTATATCTTGGAATTTTCTTGTTCGCCAAAAGGAGGCAAAAGCATAAGACCTCCACTTCTTCTCGCCAAATCCCAATCCTTACCACTTCCAACGTGATCCATAAGAGATTGGAAATTACTCTTTGTGATAAGCCCAACTTTAGTTATGCCAGAATTTACCATTGCCGACAACGGAAAATCAACAAGTCTATATCTTCCGCCAAAAGGAACGGACCCCATAGTTCTTACGCTAGTAAGTTCGGGAAGATTATTGTCGTGTATGTTAGAAAATATAATACCTAAAGCATTCATTTTATCCCAAACCTCCTTAAACGTCTTGTTCTATCATTTCGCCTGCGCTTATCTTTGCACCTGCGTTTATTTTAACTCCGCCACCGACGAGAGTTATCTTTCTTTCTTTATCGTTGCCAAATTCTTCGCCGACTTCCGCATTTTTACCAACGCAAACTTCTGCATCTAAAATACTGTTTAAAACTACGGCGTTTTCTTCTATGATACAACCGCTAAACAATACCGAATCTCTTACAATTGCACCTTTTTTGATTATTACGTTATCCGACAGCGTACAGTTTTCTACCGTTCCATCAATCTCGCAACCCAACGCAACTAACGAATTAGAGATATGTCCGTGTTTTCCGAGATAATGAGGAGGAGCAAGAGGATTTCTTGAATAAATTCTCCAATTGCTGTCGTAAATATCAAATTTAGGGTTATCTCCCAATAAATCCATATTTGCTTCGAAAAGCGAAGAAATAGTACCAACGTCCTTCCAATATCCTTCGAACTCGTACGCAATCATCTTTTCTCCTGCAGAAAGCATTGCAGGAAGAACGTCGTGACCGAAATCGTTAGAAGATTGAGGATTTTTCTCGTCTTCTTCGAGATACTTATAAAGCTTAGACGCCGTAAAGATATATATTCCCATAGAAGCAAGCGTGCTCTTTGGTTTTGCAGGCTTTTCTTCAAATTCTAAAACTTTTCCGTGTTTATCAGTGTTTATAATACCAAAACGAGAAGCTTCTTGCAATGGAACGGATATAGTTGCAATAGTACAAGCCGCACCTGCTTTTTTATGCTCTGCAAGCATTTCCGAATAGTCCATTTTATAAATATGGTCACCCGATAAAACGACGACGTATTCCGGAGAATATCTCTTTATAAAATAAAGATTTTGATATATTGCATTAGCCGTTCCTTTATACCATTCTTGACCGTTTTTAGCTTGATAAGGAGAAAGCATATGTACCCCTCCGTAAGAACGGTCTAAATCCCACGGTTGTCCGTTGCCTATATAATCGTTGAGTAATAACGGTTGATATTGCGTAAGAATACCTACCGTATCAATGCCGGAATTTACACAGTTAGAAAGCGGAAAGTCGATTATTCTATACTTCCCTCCAAAAGAAACCGCCGGCTTTGCAACTCGGTTAGTAAGTGCATACAATCTACTTCCTTGTCCTCCGGCAAGAAGCATAGCAACACATTCCTTTTTTAAAATCATATTTCCCTCCAAATACTAAGTCGGATCGTAGCCATGTCGTTCTGTGAGCCAAG
>JAZNFL010000103.1:0-2927 GCA_045589135.1 Christensenellaceae bacterium | reverse complement strand
AGGTTGCTCCCTGCCTATAGAGTCCCAATGCCTAGTCTTGCTCGCATCTAAGCCGTTAAAACCTTTAGCGTCTTATATACGTCGCAATACGTCGTTACTTCTCAATTTGCCGACTTCGATGACCAAGTAGGTCTATCTCAGCCGTCAAATTTCGAGAGCCTAGTCTTGCTCGCATCTAAGCCGTTAAAAATATAAATAAAGAAATTTTAAGAGATAGCCTACAAAACCCCATCATTGATGGGCTCAATTTGCCGACTTCGATGACCAAGTAGGTCTATCTCAGCCGTCAAATTTCGAGAGCCTAGTCTTGCTCGTATCTAAAACGCTAAAAATATAAATAAAGAAATTTTAAGAGACAGCCTACAAAAACCCATCACTGATGGGCGTAGACATTCCAGAGAGCTAAAAGTTGCTATCTATGCAATATTAATTCGTTATAAATATAAAACCATCAAAAAAATTTATCAACGATATAAAACAAAAATTAAAACCTTAAAATAAAGGAAAAATATAAAAATCAAAAACCTTTTAAAATTTATTGGTATAACGTTATGAAATTTAAAACTTCTATTTTGGATACTTCTGCCGTCAATAGAGCTGTGATGAGATTGTCGCACGAAATATTAGAAAAAAACGCAGGATGCAACGACGTCGTTTTGGTTGGTATAAAAACCAGAGGCGTTCCGTTTGCGCAAATGATTGCAGAAAATATTTTTAAATTAGAAAAAATTTCCGTTCCTGTAGAAGAACTCGACATAACGCTTTATAGGGACGATTTGTCAGAACTTGGAGAAGTTCCTACGGTCAACGACGGAAAAATTTCTGTTCCGATAAAAAACAAACACGTAATATTATGTGACGACGTGCTTTTTACCGGAAGAACCGCAAGGGCAGGGATAGACGCAGTTATGCAAAACGGTCGTCCCAAAACTATCCAACTTGCCATTTTAGTTGACAGAGGACACAGAGAGCTCCCCATAA
The DNA here is from genome assembly GCA_045589135.1 of Christensenellaceae bacterium. Taxonomy (GTDB): domain Bacteria; phylum Bacillota; class Clostridia; order Christensenellales; family Borkfalkiaceae; genus CAKQKQ01. Next base: position 1,946 of record JAZNFL010000103.1, on the reverse strand, counting down.
GAGCAGACTACGTAGGCAAAAATCTTCCTACGGCGTTAAACGAAATCGTCGCCGTTAAGTTTGATCAAACCGACGGAGAAACCAAAGTCGATTTATACGTCATGGATTAAAGTAGATTCTTACGGCAAAGCCGTTTGGATATATTATTTCACAAAGGAGATAAAGATTATGGAACTTGTTTACAAAGTAAACGACAAACCCACGTTGGGCAAGCTTATCGTAGCTTCCTTACAACAACTTCTTGCTATTTTAGCGGCAACCATCGCTGTTCCTGCTATTATCGGTAACGGAATGTCTGCTTCTGCAGCTTTATTCGGTGCAGGTGCAGGTACGCTTATTTATCAACTTTTTACTAAGTTTAAAAGCCCTGTTTTCCTTGGATCGTCTTTCGCATTCTTAGGCTCTATGGCAACTGCTTTTGCCGGTGCCGTTACTGCTAGCGTAGGATTTTTAGGACTTTTGATCGGTGCTGTTCTTGCAGGACTCGTTTACGTTATCATTGCTATAGTAGTAAAGTACGCCGGTGTTGGTTGGCTTTCTAAATTAATGCCTACGGTTGTCGTTGGTCCTACCGTTGCAATTATCGGTCTTTCGCTTGCAGGAAACGCAGTAGGCGATGCCGTTAAAGGAGCAGTTTACAGTGCTGAATCTTCTTCTTGGCACATGAACTTAACCGGTGGCATGAGCCTTATTTGTGCTCTCGTTACCCTTATTACTATAATCGTATGTTCTATTTATGGCAAAAAGACTCTTAAGCTTTTCCCATTCGTAATCGGTATTTTAGCAGGTTACGTATTGGCAACTATAATCACCCTTATAGGTAAAGCTAGCGGTAACGCAGCTCTTCAACTTATTGATTTTACTAAATTTAAGGATATGCAATGGCTTCCGGAATTTACCTTTATCAAAGCATTTAAGGGTATTAAAGAAGTAGAAAACTTCGGCGGATATTTTGGAACTATAGCAGTTGCTTATATCCCTGTTGCTTTCGTAGTATTTGCAGAACATATTGCAGACCATAAAAACTTATCTTCTATAATAGAATCTGACCTTTTAGAAGATCCAGGTCTTTCTAACACCCTTTTAGGTGACGGCGTTGGTTCTATGGTTGGTGCATTCTTCGGTGGATGTCCTAACACTACGTACGGCGAATCCGTTGGTTGCGTAGCTATTACCGGTAACGCTTCCGTATTTACTATTACTTGCACTGCAATCATCGCTATGGTTTCTGCTTTCGTAGCACCTTTCGTAACCTTCCTTGCAACTATTCCTAGTTGCGTAATGGGTGGTGTATGTATCGCTCTTTACGGCTTTATCGCTGTATCCGGTCTTAAGATGATACAAAAAGTTGACCTTAACGAAAACAAAAACCTTTTCGTAGTATCCGTAATTCTTATCTGCGGTGTTGGTGGACTTGCTCTTTCTTTCGGCGAAGTTAAAATCACTACCGTTGCTTGTTCTTTAATTTTAGGTATTATCGTAAACCTTATCGGTAACGCAAAGAAAACCGCAAAGGAAGAACCTAAAGCAGAAGAAAGCGAAAAAGAAGCTGAATAATATAGTCAAAACTTTATAAATTAAAACGCTCTCGAAATTTCGGGAGCGTTTTAATTTATTTAAAATGTTTTAGTTTGTTTAGAACGTTTTAGCTGTTTAGTGCGTTTTGATTTATATGTATAGCGTTCTAAACGGTTGGAGCGTTTTAATTTTTTTAGAACGTTTTTATTATGTGCTTTGGTTTTTTAGATGGTTTAATCGTTTGGGACGATTAATTTTTGTTTTGGTGTTTTGATATTTAGTTGTTTTGGTTTTGTTTAGAGCGATTTAATTGTTCAAAAAATATATCTTAAAAAAATATATATTGTTTAAAAAGATCTTTCGTTTTTTTGTAGCCGACAATTTTAACCGACGACTTATTAAATTTAAGTTTGTGGATAAGACTTTTT
>JAZNFL010000102.1:0-6128 GCA_045589135.1 Christensenellaceae bacterium | reverse complement strand
AATATATTTAAATAAAGTAATATTAAAACAACGGACTCCATAAGAAGTCCGCTGTAATTTATAAAGATATAGATTATTTTTGAGATTTTTTAACGTATGCAAAGTAATAACCGCAACCAACTATACCCGCTCCGCCAACTATATTGCCTAAAGTAACGGCTAAAAGGTTTAATAAAGAACCACCCACGGTTAAACTCGACGTTAAATCGTATTTAAGAACGTACGTAAGTCCCATAGGTAAATAGTACATATTTGCTACGCAGTGTTCAAATCCACAAACTATAAAGAGCATTATTGGGAAAAATATCATTAAAATCTTTCCTTCTACAGAATCCGCTGCCATTGCTCCCCACACTGCTATACAAACGAGAATATTACAAGGTATACCCTTTAAAAAAGCAGTTAAAAAATCCATACCTGCTTTTGCCTCTGCAGAAGAAATCGCAGCCGTTACAAAAACGGAAGGTTGTGCTTCTGCCGTACTAAATAAAATGATGACGACTATCAATAAACTTCCAATAAGATTACCTAAATAAACGAAAAACCAATTTTTAAGCATTTGCGTAACGGTTATTTTTTTATCGAGAAGCGATACTATCATTAAATTGTTTCCGGTAAACAACTCGCTACCTGCGATAACTACCATAATTAATCCCGCAGGGAAAATTAAACCGCTTAACAGTTTTTTAACGGATGCGTTTTTAATCGCCATTGACGCCGTAGTCGCTCCAACTCCTGCAAGAGCAATAAATATACCGGCAAAAACACCTAAAAGTATCATTTTATATATTGGTAAACTTGCTTTTGCTTTTCCTACTTCTATAAATTTTTCTCCTACTTGAGAAGGGGACAATACCGCCATTTTAATTCTCCTTTTTTATCTTTTGCGCGTAATCTATCAATTTAATTTTATCGTTTTGCAAATCTCCACAAATTACTTTATCTAAAAGAATCTCTAAACATTTGCCGATTTCTGATCCCTTATAACCTAAAGAACTTAAATCGTAACCACTAACGGCAAGTGCTTTTAAGTTATAGCACTCGTGCTTGTGCAAAATTTCCGAAAGTATTTCGGTAGCTTTTTCTACTTGCGATAATCTAACCTCTCTTACGCCGTCAGCATGGGCTTTTGCGTCAGCTTTCTGCACTTCCAAAACAAGCCTAAAATTTTCAACCCCTAAAATTCTCAACCACTTTTTTATTCCGGAATTAGTCAATCGCATCATTGTGTCGTGATACTCTATTAACGTCAATACCGTGGCATAAGTTTTAGAATCTGGCTTTAATCTCTTAAAGGCAGTTTTCGCTATTTTTACGCTTTCCGTTTGATGGTTATAAAAATGACCTACTCCATTATCGTCGATAGAAAAACATGCCGGCTTACCAACGTCGTGGAAAAACATTGCATAACGTATAACTACGTTTTTCTTTGCGTTTGCAACAGCATTTATAATGTGCTTATATACGTCGTATTTATGATACCTACTCTTTTGTTCAAATTTATAACAAGCCTGCATTTCCGGAAAAAGTGTAAATATTACCGGACTAAACTCTTCTAAAATGCTTTCTACGTTATCACCAAGCAAAAGCTTAGTAAATTCCGTATAAATTCTTTCTGCAGACACAGTCAATAATAAATTTTTGTTATTGATAATTGCTTTTGCCGTTTCTTCTTCTATAGAAAACCCTAAAACCGAAGCAAACCTCAATGCACGCAAAATCCTTAAAGCATCCTCTTTAAACCTTACGTTTGGATCTCCTACACAACGTATAATCTTATTTTTTAAATCTTCTTTACCATTAAAATAGTCTATTACGTTGCCGTTTACATCGCAAGCCATTGCGTTAACAGTAAAATCTCTTCTAGATAAATCTTCTTTTAGTTCAGAAACAAATTCAATCTTGTCGGGATGACGAAAGTCCGAATACCCAACTTCCGTTCTAAAAGTAGTAATCTCGTATAACTTACCTTCGACCAAAACGGAAACAGTACCGTGTTTTATCCCCGTTTCTATTACTCTATAATCGGCATTAAAAACTTCTTTAACTTCTTCGGGTTTAGCATTTGTACACAAATCTACGTCGTTAGAAATCTTACCCAAAAGAACGTCTCTTACACAGCCTCCAACCGCATAACAAACGAACCCTTTTTTCGTTAATTTTTCTACTATCGTTCTAAACCCAATATCGTTAATCATCTGCTATTATCACAAAAAATCCCACCATAAAAGTGGGATTTTTAATCCTTAAAAATTAATTATTTGTTAAAGTATCTATTTAAAAGACCTTCGAATGCTTTACCGTGACGAGCTTCGTCTCTTGCCATTTCGTGTACTGTATCGTGTATAGCATCGAGATTGAGTTCTTTAGCAAGCTTAGCAAGTTCTGCTTTTCCTGCTGTTGCGCCGTTTTCTGCAGCAACACGGAGTTCGAGATTCTTCTTAGTAGAATCGGTAACTACTTCTCCTAAAAGTTCTGCAAATTTAGCAGCATGTTCTGCTTCTTCGTATGCAGCCTTCTCGTAATATAATCCAATTTCCGGATATCCTTCTCTATGAGCCACTCTAGCCATTGCAAGATACATACCAACTTCGGTACATTCTCCTTGGAAATTCATTCTTAAATCATCTATAACTCTTTGGTCAACTCCTTTAGCAATACCAACTACGTGTTCGCAAGCCCAAGTGTTTTGTTCGTCTTTTTTATCGAACTGAGTTGCAGGAGCTTTACAAATTGGACACTTTTCCGGAGCAGAATCTCCTTCGTGAACGTAACCACAAATTTTACATACATATTTAGCCATAATTATTATCCTCTTTTTAATTTTATTACGAAATCTCTTTCGTTATTAATATATTATCATAAAATTTTTTATTTGTCAATAAAATTTAGAATAATTCTAAGTTTTTATTTTCCTACGCAAAATTTAGAGAAAATCTCATCAATAATGCGTTCGTCGGCGGTCAATCCAGAAATCTCCCCTAAGCTCGACCATGCGCTTTTTATATCTAAAGCTACGAGATCTAACGGCAAAATGGTCAAATTGGTCTTTGCCAAAGACAATTTATCGTAAGCCTTATTAAGGGCTATAAAATGTCTTTCTTCGGTTAAAAAGTCACTTTCTACCGAAATATTGCCGACTCCTTTTTTAAATAAAAGATTCTTTAATTCTTCTATTCCTTCTCCGTTTTTTGCAGAAATGCTTACGTCGCAAGTTACGTCTTTACAAGAAGAACCTAAATCGCTCTTGTTAAAAACGGTAATCTTCGGCACGTTTTGTATTGCACTTAAAACTTCTTTATCTTCTTTTTCTAAATCTTTAGAACCGTCCACTACGAACATTGCCACGTCGCATTCGTCAATAATTCTTTTAGAGCGGTCTATGCCAAGGTTTTCTATTTCGTCAGAACTTCTTCTAATGCCTGCAGTATCAAACAAATTAAACTTTATTCCATTTATTATAATCGTTCCTTCTACGACGTCTCTCGTCGTTCCGGCAATAGAAGAAACTATAGCTTTATCGTACGAGAGTAAAGCGTTAAGTATAGAACTTTTACCCGTGTTTGGCTTGCCGCAAATGGCAACCTTTACACCATCTTTTATCTTTCTTCCGCTTCCGTAAGAAGAAATCAACTTTTTAAGCTCGGCACAAACTTCGTTTAAACATTCGTCGGTTTTTTCCGTAGCAAAAGAGTTTAATCCTTCTTCCGGATAATCTATATCCGCATCTATCTCCGCCAAAGCAAAGGTTATTTTATCTTGTAAAGAAATTATTTTATCGGTAAGTTTTTCTCTGTACAGATAATACCCTGCCTTAACTTCCGCACTGCTTTCGCTGTTTATCATATCGATAAGCCCTTCTGCAGAAGAAAGAGATAACTTTCCGTTTAAAAAGGCACGCTTGGTAAATTCTCCGTTGGTTGCAGGCTTTACGCCCAATCTAAAAGTTTGTTTTAAAACGGCTTCCGATACAGCGACACCTCCGTGACAATGGAATTCTACCATATCTTCTCCAGTATAACTTTTAGGACCTTTAAAATACACGCAAAGTCCAAAATCCGTAATATCCTCGCACAAAATCTCTCCGGGATACATCATATACGGTATAAAATCTTCCACCTTGGTCTTCCCTACCGGTCTAAACATTTTTTCTACCGTTTTAAGTAAATTTTCTCCGCTAATTCTTATAATTGCAACACCACCGACACCTCTTGCCGTAGATATTGCCGAAATATTTTCTTTCATTGTATTCCTTTATTAAAACTCTTCAAATGGTTCTTCTTTTTTATTAGAAAACTCGGTAAACGGATCTTCTTGCTTCTCGGTTGGTTGCTCTCCGTAATTTTGACTACCAAAAGAATTCCCCCCACGAGCATTTCTATTTACGTAAGCATATCTCGCAGCTAAAATCTCTGCATCTGATAAATATTTTTTGTTTCTTATACAGAAAATTAAAATTCCGGCGATTCCTTCGAAGAAGAAAGCAATAAGAGCAAAAATAAATCCGTGTTTTGGACAATACCTGTTAAACAGAGAAATATATATTGCAAATAATAAAATAATTTCTACGATATCAACGACACTTGCAACGATATACATTACGTTACAAGCGATACTTGGCATTGTTTGAGGCAATTCTACTATAATCCCATTGACTATAAGGTTATATGAATAATTAAAATACAGACAAAAATCTATATACCAACTGCAAAATTCGCAAATAAACACTGCGAGCATAGCCCATAATCCAACGTTTTTTATTTTTAAATTAAAAACAGAAACATCTCCGGCTAAACGACCTAAATAATATACGTTTGCCAAAGGAATCCATGCGAGGTATCTATGCTTAAATTTGCGATTTTTTGCCATTTTACTTAAACCTATGGCTAAGAATATATGATTAATAAGCCCAATCACAAGATTTAAACTAATACAAAAAATAAATCCTTTTTGCATAAAACTGACGTCAACTTTAAACAACTTTTGAAAGGACAAAATAAAATCGATTGCTTGACTAAACATAAAAACTCCTTTACGCCTAAAGATTAATTATAATCAATATTACGGCAACTAAAATACTAAATCCCAAAACCCCCCATGAGATTATAGTATTAGACTTTTTGTTAAAAGGAACAAACGCTTTGCCTTGCAAATACAATCTGTCGTCTACTTCCTTTTTGCTTTTTAATTCTATATCTTTATAATACTCTGTCACTTTATAAGACTCGTTACATTCGGCAACCGTAGTAGTTACGTATAAAGGAACTCGAGAATACGGATTTTCTTTAACGGGTTCTTCCGATAAAAGTTTATTTTTATAGTTTTGCAATGCTTTTTTTATAAAATAAGTAATAGAAACGGACAACATCAAAAGACTTGCTACGATAAAACCACATTGTAATACTGCGTAAAATCTTACGTGTATCATCTCGGTAAACGCCTGAACGAACGCAAATACGAAATTAAAAAAGTTATTTGCAAAATGCATTACGCAACCCAAAAAGAAATTTTTAGTAATCATTACGACAGCACCGATTGCCACACCGCCAATAAACTGTAATACGAGCTGTGCGGGATTGCCGTGCATTATGGCAAAAATAAAACCGGAAACGATTACGGCGGTAAATATGCCAAACTGCTCTAATCCACGCATAACTATGCCTCTAAACAAAGCTTCTTCGCAAAAAGCCGGTAAAATTGGCGTTAATACGAGATTGATAAATAAAAGCACAAATATTTCGGTATCTTGTATAACAGTGCTACCCGTTGTAGCCATATACGTTTCGTAATCTTTTCCGTAAATTGCAACGTACGCTTTATCTACAAAATCGTAATGAAGCGCACTAAACACAAAAAACACGCCAAAAATCATCATGACAGCCATCAACGTATCTATCATGTTAAACTTAAAAGTATATCCGCCACCACTAAAAAAGCCAACTCTTCTAACAGAAGAATATATCCATGCAACCAAAATTATACATCCTTGAGATAACAATATACTTAATAAACTTAGTTCTGAATAAGATATACCGTGCTTTTTTGCATAAACCTTTAAAAATATACTAGCGACAAAACCGACCAACTCTAAAGCAATTAAAACAATCAAAAAAACCAATCCACTATCT
>JAZNFL010000101.1:0-6817 GCA_045589135.1 Christensenellaceae bacterium | reverse complement strand
GAATACGGATTGGCTATGGATCTTGACGACGTAAAGTTTTGTCAAAAATACTTTATAGAAGAAGGTAGAGATCCAACTATAACGGAAATAAAGATGATAGACACGTATTGGTCTGATCACTGCCGTCATACGACCTTTCTTACGACCATAGACAAAGTGGAATTCGAAGACGAAGAATTGCAAAAGGCTTACGACAGATATATACAAGCCCGCAAAGAGCTCGGCAGAACCAAGCCTATAAATCTTATGGACGTAGGTACGCTTGCAGGTAAATATCTCAAAAAGAAAGGTTTGCTCGACAAGCTCGACGAATCCGAAGAGATAAACGCATGTACGGTAAAAATTCAAGTAGAAGTAGACGGAGTTAAAGAGCCTTGGCTTTTACTCTTTAAAAACGAAACCCATAACCACCCGACGGAGATAGAGCCTTTCGGTGGTGCGGCAACTTGTATAGGCGGAGCGATAAGAGATCCGCTTTCGGGCAGATCTTACGTCTACGGAGCAATGAGAGTAACGGGTGCGGCAGATCCTTTAAAGCCTGTATCCGAAACCATAAAAGGCAAGCTTCCGCAAAGAAAAATAGTACAAACCGCTGCTGCCGGATATTCTTCTTACGGTAACCAAATAGGTCTTGCAACGGGCATAGTAGACGAATTATATCATCCGGGATATGCGGCAAAGCGTATGGAGATCGGCGCTGTAATCGCAGCAGCTCCACAAGAAAACGTCAGAAGAGAAAGACCTTTAGACGGAGATATAGTAATACTTTTAGGTGGAAGAACGGGTAGAGACGGTTGCGGTGGAGCGACGGGTTCTTCCAAAAAACACACGTTACAATCTTTAGAGAGTTGCGGGGCAGAAGTTCAAAAGGGCAACGCTCCGGAAGAAAGAAAACTTCAAAGACTTTTCAGAAACGCAGAAGCGTGTCGCATGATAAAGAGATGTAACGACTTTGGTGCAGGTGGAGTTTCGGTTGCCGTAGGCGAACTCGCAGACGGATTAGAGATAAACTTAAACGCCGTACCTAAAAAATACGAAGGTCTTGACGGAACAGAACTCGCCATAAGCGAATCTCAAGAGAGAATGGCTGTAGTCGTAGAAGAAGAGGACGTAGAGAGATTTAAAGAACTTGCAAATCAAGAAAACTTAGAAGCCACCGTCATTGCAAAGGTAACCGACAAAAACAGACTCATAATGACGTGGAACGGAAAAGCTATAGTCGATATTTCGAGAGATTTTCTCAATTCTAACGGCGCAGAAAAACATATAGAAGTCAGCCCTAAGGCTAATAAGAATTATCAAAAAGAACAAGTAACGGATTTTACTAAAGGATATAAAGAAGTCGTTTCCGATTTAAACGTTTGCTCTAAACGTGGTCTTTCGGAGAGATTCGACTCTACCATAGGTGCAGGAACGGTTCTTATGCCGTTTGGCGGTAAAAACCAACTTACGCCAATACAAGCGATGGTCCAAAAGATTTCCGTAGAACAAAAACACACGGACGACTGTTCGTTTATGTCGTGGGGATATAACCCTTATATAACCGAAAAAAGCCCGTATCACGGGGCGTACCTTGCAGTAGTAGAAAGCGTAAGCAAACTCGTTGCAACGGGAGCATCCTTTAAGGACGTATATCTTACCTTCCAAGAATATTTCGAAAAACCTGCAAAAGATCCTCAAAGATGGGGCAAGCCGTTGTCGGCACTTTTGGGAGCTTTCGAAGCACAACTCGATTTAGGAATTGCAGCAATCGGCGGTAAGGACTCTATGAGTGGTTCTTTCGAAGATTTAGACGTTCCTCCGACGCTCGTATCTTTTGCCGTAACAACGGATAAAACGACGGACGTCGTAACGGGAGAATTTAAAAAAGCGGGCAACAAAGTCGTTTTAATTGCTCCAGAGTATAAAGAAAACGGACTTCCTTGTCCTAAGTCTTTAATGGAGTGCTTCGAAAAAGTTACTTCTCTTATGCGTCAAGGAAAAATAATTTCTTGCTGGACGCCCGTTTACGGAGGAATTGCAGAAGGCATATACAAGATGTGTATAGGTAACGGCTTTGGATTTAAGTATAATTCCGACGTAACCTTAGACGAGATGTTCGGTTATAATTACGGAGCGTTTATTTGCGAAACCACCGACGAAACTATCGGCAAACTTTTAGGAGAAGTTAGTTCTACTCTTGACGTTTGCTACAAAGACGACAAAATTTCTTTACAAGAGCTTAATAATTTATACGAAGGCAAGTTAGAGAGCGTATATCCTTGTGCAGAAAAACAACAAAATAAAAAGTTAGAAACTTTCTCTTATCAAAACAAAGAGATATACGCACCAAAGATAAAGGTGGCAAAGCCTAAGGTTTTAATACCGGTATTCCCGGGGACGAATTGCGAATTCGATACGGCAAAGGTAATGATGGATGCCGGAGCAGAAGCGGAGATTTTCGTAATTAAAAATTTAACGGCAGACGATATTTCTTATAGCGTAGACGTCTTTGCGGAAAAGTTAAAGCAATCCCAAATGGTGTTTATTCCGGGCGGATTCTCCGGAGGGGACGAGCCTGACGGATCGGGTAAGTTTATAATGGCTTTCTTCCGCAATCAACAAATTAAAGAACAAGTCCACGAATTGCTCTACGCAAGGGACGGTCTTATGTGTGGCGTTTGCAACGGTTTCCAAGCACTTATAAAGCTCGGACTCGTACCGTTTGGTCGAATTACGGACACAGACGAAACTTGTCCTACCTTAACTTACAACACTATTTCTCGTCACCAATCCAAGCTCGTTCGTGTAAGGGTTGCTTCTAACAAGTCGCCTTGGCTTTCTGCAACCAACGTTGGCGACGTATATACAGTTCCAATTTCTCACGGAGAAGGAAGATTTTTAGCTTCCGAAGAAACGGTAAGAAGCTTGGCTAAAAACGGTCAAATTGCAACGCAATACGTAGATTTTGACGGAAATGCAACCGACGACGTAAGATTTAATCCTAACGATTCGGTTTACGCAATCGAAGGTATTACTTCTCCGGATGGAAGAGTCTTCGGCAAAATGGGACACAGCGAAAGAATAGGCAGTGGACTTTATAAAAACGTAGAAGGAAATTTCGACATGAAGATGTTCCAATCTGCGGTCAACTATTTCAAAAAATAATAGGTCAAACAACAAATGCGATATATTGGCGATAATAAATTTTTATCCATTTTAAAGGCTTATCTTATCGTCAATTATTCGCAAAAGTCATATTAAGATAAAATGTTTTTATAATTATAAGGAGAAAAAAATCATGGCATATTTAACCGATATAGAAATAGCTCAACAATGTAAAATGCAACACATTACGGAAGTTGCAAAAACCGCAGGTATAGACGAAAAGTATATAGAACAATACGGAAGATATAAGGCAAAAATAGACTTTTCTCTTCTCAACGAAAACAAAAACCCTAACGGAAAGCTTATTTTGGTTACGGCAATTACCCCAACTCCTGCAGGAGAAGGAAACACAACCACAACAATCGGTCTTGCCGACGGACTTAAAAGAATAGGCAAAAACACCGTAGTTGCTTTAAGAGAACCATCTTTAGGTCCTGTTTTTGGCGTTAAGGGTGGTGCAGCAGGCGGTGGATACGCACAAGTAGTTCCTATGGAAGACATCAATCTTCACTTTACCGGGGACTTCCACGCAATCGGTGCAGCAAACAACCTTTTAGCAGCAATGCTCGACAACCATATTTATCAAGGAAACGCTCTCAACATCGATCCAAGAAGAATAACGTGGAGACGTTGTGTCGACATGAACGACAGACAACTCCGTTTCGTTACAGACGGTCTTGGCGGAAGAGTAAACGGCGTTCCTAGAGAAGACGGTTACGACATTACAGTTGCTTCAGAAATAATGGCAGTATTCTGTCTTGCAAATTCGGTTGCCGACCTTAAAGAAAGACTTTCTCGTATAGTAGTAGCTTATACTTACGACGAAAAACCTGTTACCGCAGGACAACTCAACGCGGTAGGAGCAATGGCGGCACTTTTAAAAGACGCTTTAAAGCCAAATCTCGTACAGACGTTAGAAGCAACACCTGCAATCGTTCACGGTGGACCTTTTGCAAACATTGCACACGGATGTAACTCCGTTATAGCAACTAAAATGGCTTTAAAACTCGGCGATTACGCAGTAACCGAAGCAGGCTTTGGCGCAGACCTTGGAGCAGAAAAGTTCCTTGATATAAAGTGCAGATATGCAGGTCTTAATCCGGATGCAGTAGTTATGGTTGCAACGGTAAGAGCGCTTAAAATGCACGGTGGAGTTGCTAAGACGGAACTCAATACCGAAAACCTTACTGCTCTCGAAAAAGGTCTTCCTAACCTTTTAAGACACGTATCAAACATAATAAACGTATACAAGCTTCCTTGCGTTGTTGCAGTAAACCGTTTCCCTACCGATACCGACGCCGAAATAGATCTCGTTATTAAAAAGTGTAAAGAACTCGGCGTAAACGTAGTGCTTTCTACCGTTTGGGCAGAAGGAGGAAAGGGTGGCGTTGCTCTTGCAGAAGAAGTAGTAAAACTTTGCGAACAACCTAATAATTTCTCTTTCAGTTACGAATTAGACAAAACCATAGAAGAAAAAATCGAAGCGGTAGTTCGTCGTGTTTACGGTGGCGAAGCAGTAAACTTTGCTCCTATGGCAAAGAAAGAAATAGCAAGACTTACGGCTTTGGGCTACGGCAATTTACCGGTATGTATGGCAAAGACTCAGTATAGTTTTTCTGACGATGCAACCAAGCTCGGTGCACCGGAAGGCTTTACCGTTACCGTAAGAAACGTAAAAGTTTCTGCAGGTGCAGGATTTATAGTTGTTCTTACCGGAGATATTATGACTATGCCTGGACTTCCTAAAGTTCCTGCTGCAGAAAAAATCGACGTAGACGAAACAGGAAAGATTTCCGGATTGTTCTAATTATGAAAGCTATATTGACGGTAATAGGAAAAGATAAGCCGGGCATAATTGCCAGCGTAAGTTCTACTTTAGCACAAAACTCAGTCAACATCGAAGATATAAGTCAAACGGTTATTCAGGGTAATTTTACCATGATAATGGCTATAAATTTGACGGAATCCAAAATTGGCCTTGCAGAGCTTATAGAAGAATTTAAACTTCTCGGCAAAAAAATCGGAGTAGAAATATATCTTCAGCACGAAGACATATTCAACGCAATGCACAATATTTAAAATGATTAACAGAAACAATATTTTAGAAACCATTGACATGGTAAAAAAGGAACATTTCGACGTTCGTACCGTAACTATGGGGATATCTTTATTCCCTGCGGTAAGGGCTACGGCAAAGTCGACGGCAGACGCCGTTTACGATTTAATTTGTAAACGAGCGGAAAATTTAGTTAAGGTCGCCGAAGAACTTTCTTTAGAATACGGAGTTCCTATAGTAAATAAAAGAGTTTCGGTAACGCCGGCATCGCTTATATGTTCGGCTTTTCCAAAACAAGAAGTTTTAATTGCAAAAGCGCTCGATAAAGCGGCAAAAACCGTAGGCGTCGACTTTTTGGGAGGGTATTCTGCACTCGTCCACAAGGGCATGACTTCTTATGAAGAAAGCTTTATAAAAAGTATTCCGGAAGTTCTTTCTACGACGGATATACTTTGTTCTTCCGTAAACGTAGGCTCTACTAGAGCAGGCATAAATATGGATGCCGTTAAGCTCGTTGGAGAAGTTATAAAACAAACGGCAGAAAAAACTGCCGATTGTCAAGGTTTTGGATGTGCTAAGTTCGTCGCTTTTTGTAACGCAGTAGAAGACAATCCGTTTATGGCGGGGGCTTTCCACGGTGTAGGAGAAGGAGAATGCGTTATAAACGTAGGAGTTTCCGGCCCGGGGGTAGTGCATCATGCATTAAAGTCGGCACAAGAAGCCGATATGACGGAAGTTGCAGAAATTATTAAAAAGACTGCTTTTAAGATAACTAGAGTCGGTCAATTAATAGCAAAAGAGGCATCTCAAAGATTGGGTGTGGATTTCGGCATAGTAGATCTTTCGCTCGCTCCAACGCCGGTCGTGGGTGATAGCGTAGGGCATATTTTAGAAGAAATGGGCTTAGAAAAAGTAGGAACACACGGTACGACGGCTTGTTTGGCACTGTTAAACGATGCAGTAAAAAAAGGCGGTATTATGGCTAGTTCTTCTATCGGAGGTCTTTCGGGTGCTTTTATACCCGTAAGCGAAGATATTGGAATGATAAACGGCGTAAGAGAAAAATCTCTTTCTTTATCCAAGCTCGAGGCGATGACCGCCGTTTGTAGCGTTGGCATAGATATGGTTGCCGTACCAGGAGATACTTCTGCTTCTACAATAAGTGCAATTATTGCAGACGAAGCGGCTATAGGAATGGTAAACAACAAAACCACCGCCGTAAGAATAATCCCCGTTCCGGGCAAGACCGTAGGGGAAGAAGTGGAGTTTGGCGGACTTTTAGGAACAGCTCCTATAATGGACGTAAATCCTTTTTCTTCTTGTAAGTTTATCTCCAGAGGAGGAAGAATCCCTGCTCCTATCCATGGAAATAAAAATTAATAAAATGTAATAAATAAAGGCTATGTCCCAACTCGTTACAGATATTTAAACGTCTATATACTTTTCAATACTATTCTTTTTACGGCTTTTTGCAATTGCTATTACTGGTCAAGGTAATTTCCTTGCAAAAATCTCGTAAAAATCCGTCTTGATTGTATCTAGCCCATTTAAATTTTATAAGTATTACGTTAAGACATAAACCAAAAATAAAAGTTCGGCAAAAATTTTTGCCGA
>JAZNFL010000100.1:0-3470 GCA_045589135.1 Christensenellaceae bacterium | reverse complement strand
GAAAGGAACATCTTTAATTACGAGTTCGAGATTGTATTTGTCAGCAAAGAGTTTTGCTATTTCGATATCAACGCCGTAGTAGGTGTTGCCTTCTGCGTATTCGAACGGAGAGAAGGGAGTGTTAGTAGAAACGGTAAATTTGCCGTTTTCTACAGTAGTAAAACCGTTTGCGTTGGTTGTTCCGCAAGCTGCAAAAGTAAATACGGTTGCAACTGCACAAATTAAGCTAAGTAACTTTTTCATATAATACCTCTTGTAAAAAATTTTTTCCACTTGCTAAGTGGTAACGAGGCATATTATAGTTCTTTAAAAAGCATATGTCAACTGTTTTTTGCATAATTTTCAAAAAAAATTCAAAAAAATCAAAAAAAATTTTTAAAAACTTAAAAATATGCATAAAATATGCAAATATTCACTAAATTTATGTATATTTTTGTGCTGTTGTGAATATTAGGTTAGATTTTAAAAAAAATCAAAAAAGCATATCATAAAACGTTTGACCTTATTCATTATAATATTATATAATGAAAAACGTAAATTTATAAAAAACTATTTACAAAACGCCGTTTATGGTTTACAATAGATAATCATGTGACTTTGGAGGAAACAGTGAAAACTTCTGCAGAAACAAAATATAACAAATTGATAATATTATTGATATTGGCGCTTGCTTGTGTAATTACCGCAGGGTTATTCGTGGGGTCGTTAAATTCTCCCAAAACTTATTGGAGTGTCGTTGCGACGGCAAATAAGCCCACTTACGCCGTTTACGAACTTCAAGGAACAAGTAACGTAGATACCGTAAAGATATACGTCGGAGAAATTAAGCGTTACGCAGAAGAAGGAGCAGAAGTTCAATTTTGCTTTAACACTTCAGAATCCGCAGTAAGAGGTAGCAGTCACGTTGCGGAGTTTTCTAAATACTTTAATCCTCAAACGTCTATGCAATACGGCTGGACAACCGTATGTGCGTCAAAGGCAATCAGCAGTAGATTTGTAAAGATAAAGGTTGGTGGAACTTTAAATATATACGAAGTAGCGTTTTTTGATTCTAACGGAAACAAAATACCGTTTAAACATTTAGGAACGAAGCCTTACGACGGTAATTACAGTCAAAACGTCAAAGGGGATACTGCTGGCAACGTAAAAGACGAGCAGTCTACCGCAATATTTAGACCTTCTAGAATCAATTCGGTAACATCAGCAGATTCGGATTTATTAAAAGCAGTTAAAAGTTTAATAAATAGGGACGGTAGTTACGTATCCAAAAACGTAATGCCTTTGGGGGTTGCGACGTATTCTTTAGGAGTATTGATATTTGGAGCAAATACGTTTGGCATAAGAATTATATCCTTCTTAGCTTTCGTAGCGTTTATGTGGCTTGCGTACGTTTTTTGTAAAAAACTTTTCGGTAAAAACAAAAACGGAGTTTTGTATCTTGCGCTTATTTTGTCTTCGCTTATAGCCATAACTACGGCTTTAAGCGGTACGGCAATTGCTTTAAACGTTTTATTGTTGCTTGCTTGTTATTATTTTGCTTACAGTTATTACAAAGAAGGAAAAGAAACTTCTATAGTATTATGCGGTTTATGTTTTGCTTTGGCAATTAACGTTTACAGTGCATCGGTGTTTGCGTTGATAGGTTTAGCCGTTATCATAGCAATAAGAGTTATAAAAGATAAAAAAATAAATGTCTTAAACACCGTTATAGCATTCGTCGTATTGCCGATAATAATAACTTTACTCAGCGTAGCTTTATGTTCTATAATCAACTATTCTTCTTATTACGCTACGGCAAACTATTTTGCAATAGCGACAAAGTCGTTTGCAAGTGGATTTAAAGGAGAATGGAATTTGTCTTCCTTAAAGGCTCTTTTGGGGTTAGAAAGTCAAATTCTTATAAACGAAAAAGATTCTTCTTATATCGGTAAGTTATATGCGTTTGTAAATCCTGCGTTTACTTACTTTGTTATTGCGTGTACGTTATGTGCGTGCGTGTGGTATATATATGGAAAGGTAAACAAAAAACCTTCCGCTTTGTCACAAATTATAAAAGCCAATACAGAACAACTTTTTGTAATGACAAGTGCTTTTGTTTCTTGTCTTGCTATTACGTTGTTTTCCGTTAAATCTTTCGGCGTAATGGGATTAACTTGGTTATATGCGTGTATGGTTGGTTACGCCGTATTAACGTTAAAAGCGATCAAAGAATTTACTATAGTAAAACGCAATCAAATCGTTTTATCCGTATATTACGCTTTATTGGCGGTCGTTGCAATATTCTTTTTGGTTGGTTTTGTTGGGGCAGTCGGTTTTTCTGTTAAAACCGCATTTGCAGACAGCCTTTATAGATGGTTTTTAGCGTAACGCATTATATAGCTAAAGGGATTTTAAAGAGGGAAAAATGTTAGCCAAAATAAACAGTTACGCACTCGTAGGATTAGAAGGGTGCCCGGTAGAAATAGAAGCAGATTTGCATAGGGGAGTTCCAAAGTTTGATATAGTTGGACTTCCGGATGCTTCTGTAAAAGAGTCTAAAGACAGAGTAAAATCCGCAGTAAAAAACAGTTGTTTGGATTTTCCTGCCACTGTAATTACGGTAAATTTAGCTCCTGCCGACGTAAAAAAGGAAGGATCTTATTACGATTTGCCTATAGCAATTGCAATTTTAAAGGCAAGTGGATTAAAGATGCCTTCGTCCGAAAACTTCGTTCTCGTAGGAGAATTAGGCTTAGACGGAAAGATCAGAGGGGTAAACGGAATATTGCCCATTTTGATTTCCGCCAACAAATCCGGATACAAAAAATTTATCATACCAAAAGATAACGAAAAAGAGGCGTCTTATCTCGAAGGTAACGAAGTCTATGCGTTAGAAAATTTAAGTCAAGTAGTTAAACTTCTTACGGGAGAAGAAGAGTTTTCTCGTGTACAAACAACCAATTACAGCACGGACGACGCTGTTAAAAACTACGACGTCGACATGAAGTTTGTAAAAGGGCAAGTCGTTGCGAGAAGAGCTTTAGAGATAGCCGTAAGCGGAGGACATAACATATTGTTGAGTGGTGCGCCCGGATCGGGCAAAACTATGCTTGCAAGATGTATTCCTACGATAATGCCGGACATGAGTTTCGACGAAGCGTTAGAAACGACCAAAATACACAGCGTAGCGGCAAACTTACATGGAGAAGGGATAATTAAAATTCGTCCTTTTATGACTCCGCATCATACCGCAACCAGCGTATCTCTAATTGGTGGCGGTTCTAATGCAAAACCCGGAGTTATATCTATGGCACATAACGGAGTATTGTATTTAGACGAGCTTCCGGAGTACAATCGCAGTACGCTCGAGTGTTTAAGACAACCTTTAGAGGACAGAATAATAACCGTTTCGAGAGCAAAAGCAACGGTGGATTACCCTGCAAGTTTTATGCTTTGTGCAAGCATGAACCCTTGTCCTTGTGGAAATTTAG
>JAZNFL010000099.1:0-12797 GCA_045589135.1 Christensenellaceae bacterium | reverse complement strand
GGTTGCTTGTTATTGCTGATGATCCGTGATATAATGTAACCAAAAAATGCAGGCGGTGACTATATGGATACGAAAGATATTATCTACGAATTAAGAACGAAAAAAGGACTTTCTCAAGAAGAACTTGCCGAAAAAATATTTGTGACAAGGCAAGCCGTATCCAGATGGGAAACAGGCGAAACGATACCTAATATAGATACGCTCAAGCTTCTTTCTAAATTGTTTAACGTGTCTATCAATACGCTTCTCGGTTCTCCTAGAGAGCTTGTTTGCGAGTGTTGCGGTATGCCGATTGACGATTCTAATATCAGCCGAGAGAAAAACGGAGTTTTTAACGAAGAATACTGCAAATGGTGTTATGCCGACGGAGAGTATACTCTTGATATTTGGAAGCGATACGTCGAAATAGGAGGAAAAGAAAAATTTGAAGAGTTTAAGGCTCAACTGATCGACGAAATTAACGCTCTTTTGCATGTCGAAGGATTGCCAAAAGTAGAGAGTCTCAACGTCTTGTCGGGAGAATTTATAAATATGGAATACACTCTTTGTAACGGAGAAAAAGTTAAATTTCTTGACGACAAACAAACTTATCTTGGCAGTCAGCTCGAAAGTGGGTTTGGTGGCAGATGCATTGGAGTTGCCGCCAATATGGACTTTATTCTCGTCTGTTCGTACGAAGAAAACGGAGAAAACCCCGAACTTATGATTTATAAAAAGAGATAAAAAACCAATAAGGTTTGATAGTATAAAAGTTATATTGTCTAACGGAAGTTTTATTTCCGTCGTTTTTATATCGTGCCAACGCTAAGACAAATTTGTTTTTGCTAAATTGTTGCGAATATAATTTAATTTTTATACGTAAGGTTAAAAGAATAATTATAAATTATAATTTCTATAGATAATAAAAGCACACTATCTTTGGCTTTTTTGCATAAAAATGCACCTCCTTAAAGTGTCTAACTTTTGGGGTGCATTTCAAAGTATAGCGTGTTGTACTTTTTGCGGATTAAAACAGTTATTAAAAGAGCGTTTGCAATAAAGCAAACGCCCTTTTTATTTAGGTTTTATTTATTATTTTTTTAAAGTTTCTAAAGCTTTGTTTGCTACGTTTTCTGCGGTAAATCCGTAGTGCTTAAAGAGTTGTCCTGCAGGAGCGGAAGAACCGAAAGAATCCATGGTTACGACTTGTCCGTCTAAGCCTGCGTATTTATACCAAGAGTAAGAAGAAGCTGCTTCTACACAAACTCTCGATCTTACTGCTTTAGGCAATACGCTTTCTTTGTATTCGTCAGATTGAGCTTCAAAAAGTTCCATACAAGGCATAGAAACGACTCTTGCGTCGACGTCTTGTTGCCAAAGGAGTTTTTGGGCTTCTATCGCCGTAGAAACTTCCGAACCGGTCGCAATAAGAATAGTGTCGGGGAGTTGTTTTTTGCTGTCAGAAAGGACGTAAGCGCCCTTTAAGGTTTGTTCTAAGTTTCCGCCAACCATTGGGAGATTTTGTCTTGATAAAATCAATACGCAAGGTTTTTTATCTCCAAAAGCAGAGATGTAACAGCCTGCGGTTTCGTATCCGTCGGCAGGGCGGAAAACTCTTAAATTAGGAATACTTCTTAAAGAAACGAGTTGTTCTACCGGTTGGTGGGTAGGGCCGTCTTCTCCAACTCCGATAGAGTCGTGAGTCATTATATAAACGACTGGTAAATCCATAAGAGCAGAAAGTCTTATAGAGTTCTTCATGTAGTCGCTAAAGACAAAGAAGGTAGAAGCATATGGAGAAGCACCACCGTGCGCAGCCATACCGTTACAAATTGCAGCCATTGCGTGTTCTCTTATGCCAAAGTGCATGTTAGAACCTAAGCGGTTTTCTGCAGAATAATAATCTCTACCCTTCATGATAGTCTTGTTAGAAGGACCGAGGTCGGCACTTCCACCAAAGAGGTAAGGCATAACGTCTGCAATTGCGTTAAGGCATTTACTACCAGAGCTTCTTGTTGCGTCGGCTTTGTCGAAAGAAAGAGAAGTAATAGCTTCTTTTATTCCCGTAGTGTCGCATTGTTGCCATTCGATAAACTCTTTTGCAAGTTCCGGATAAGATTTTTGATATTCTGCAAATAAAGCGTTCCAAGATTCTTCGGTCTTTTTGCCTTTTTCTATAACTTCGTTAAGGTGTGGTTTAATTTCTTCCGGAACGGTAAACGGAGGTAAATCCCAACCGAGATTTTCTCTAAGCTTTTGTACGTTTTCTGCTCCTAAAGGTGCTCCGTGAGATTGTTCGCTACCTGCCAAAGGACTGCCGTAACCTATTACGGTTTTGCAAATTATCAAAGATGGTTTTTCGGTTTCTTGTTTAGCAAGGGCAATTTTTGCTTTAAGGTCTTCGAGATCGTTTCCGTCTTCTACGTAAAGAGCTTGCCAACCCATTGCTTCGTGGCGTTTGCCAACGTCTTCCGTAAAAGATGTATCCGTGTCGCCTTCTATTGTTATATTGTTTTTATCGTAAAGAACGATAAGTTTGCCGAGCTTTAAAGTTCCGGCTAAAGAAGCGGCTTCGTATTCTATACCTTCCATCATACAACCGTCACCACAAAGAGCATAGGTGTAGTGGTCTACGACTTTAAAACCGTCTTTATTAAATTTTTCTGCAAGTCTGGTTTCTGCCATTGCCATACCAACTGCGTTGGCAATGCCTTGACCTAAAGGACCTGTAGAAATTTCTACCCCCGGAGTCCATTTGTATTCCGGATGTCCCGGAGTCAACGAGCCGAGTTGACGGAAGTTTTTAATGTCTTCCATCGAAACGTCGTATCCAAACAAATGGAGAAGGGAATATAAAAGCATAGACCCGTGTCCTGCAGATAAAATAAATCTATCTCTGTCATAGAAGTTAGGATTTTGTGGGTTAAACTTTAAAAAATCGGTAAATAAAGTGTAACCGATAGGCGCAGAGCCGAGCGGAAGTCCGGGGTGACCGGAATTAGCCTTTTCTATCGCCTCGCAAGAAAGAACTCTTATGGTGTCGATTATTTTTTGATTGGTGTTCATAAATTATTCCTTATAATTTCGGTTTTGCAACGCAAGTAAAAACAAACTTTAATGTTTTGCCTTATACGGTTGTTGCAAAGTTGCCGTTTTTTGTAAATTTAAGCGTTGTAAAATGTTTTTTGTAAAATCAGAATTCTTGTTTTATAGATCTGGAAAACAAGCCTAAAAGAGCGGTCTTTGCGTCTTCTCCGTTATATAAAACACGGTATACCGCATCGCAAATAGGGAGTTCGACGTCGTATTTTTTTGCAAGTTTTAACACTGCGTCTACGGTGTAATAGCCTTCGGCGAGTTTTTCGAACTTTTCTCCTTTTACGTAAGCTTCTCCATATTTTCTATTATGGCTGTGTTGAGAAAACACCGTTGCTTCGTAATCGCCGAGATGGCATAATCCGTAAGCGGAGAGTTCGTTTCCGCCCATGGCTTTTATAAGTCTTGCAACTTCTCTCGTTGCTCTCGACATTAAAGGGCCTTTTAACGAACTTAAATTTAATCCGTCTAAAATTCCCGCAGCAATTCCTATTACGTTTTTAGTTGCTCCGCCGATTTCGTTACCGATAAGGTCGTTGCCGTAATAAAAACGAATTAAGTCGCTAGAAAACTCTTTTACGAGATATTTTTTTGCGTCTTCGTCAAGGCTGTCTATTACCATACAACTTGGTCTGCCTTTGACAAATTCTTGCGGGTGTCCCGGTCCAAGCCAAACCGAAACGGGATTGGACGAGTCGAGATTGTCGCTTGCTATTTGAGAGATTCTTTTGCCCGTGGATATTTCTATACCCTTCATGCAAAAGACAAAATATTTATTTTTTATTGAATACGGTTTAAGTTCTTCCATAAGACCTTGGAGTGCTTGCGTAGGGATAGAAATCACTATTGCTTGTGCATGGTCTATGGCGACGTTTAAGTCGCAAGATAACCGTATTTGGTCCGGAAGGGTAAGAAGGTCGTTCTTCCGTTCTTTACAAAACCTAACGTATTCCGGTGCGTCGGCTTGTCCGTACAATAATACGTCGTGTCCTGTAGTCGAAAGATACCACGCTATACACGAACCCCATCTGCCGGGACCTATAACTGTAATTTTCATAAATAACCTCTGTTATTTTATTGGATTGCGCAACTTTGCGCTGACGTCTTAGAAACGAATAGCCTTTTCGATATATTCTACGAGTTCGTCTATAGGAAGTCTAATTTGGGACATCGTATCTCTGTCACGAACGGTAACGGTGTCGTTGTCGAGAGTGTCGAAGTCTATAGTTATACATAAAGGCGTGCCGATTTCGTCTTGACGGCGGTATCTCTTTCCGATAGAGCCGGCTTCGTCGTAAGTACACATAAAGTATTTAGAAAGTTTAGCGTATACTTCTTTTGCCTTTTCGCCAAGGTTCTTTTGGAGAGGAAGAACAGCTGCTTTATAAGCGGCAATTGCAGGGTGGAAGTGCATAACCACTCTGGTATCTCCGCCTTCGAGAGTTTCTTCTTCGTAAGCTTCGGACAATACGGCGAGCATAAGTCTGTCTGCGCCGATAGAGTATTCTATTACGTAAGGAACGTATTTTTCGTTAGTTACGGGATCTACGTAAAGCATATTTTTGCCGGAGTACTCTTGGTGTCTAGAAAGGTCGTAGTCCGTTCTGTTGTGTATACCGTTGAGTTCTGACCAGCCGATAGGGAAGAGATATTGTATGTCGCACGCAGACTTAGCGTAGTGGGCAAGCTTGTCGTGGTCTTTATATCTCAAATGTTCTTTGTCGATGCCGAGATCGAGAAGGAATTGCATTGCCTTTTGTTTGTAGTCTTCGTAATGTTCAAGGTCGGTGCCTTCTTTGCAGAACCATTGATGTTCCATTTGTTCGAACTCTATAGTTCTAAAGATAAAGTTGCCCGGGGTTATCTCGTTTCTGAAAGCTTTACCTACTTGAGCGATACCAAAAGGAACTTTAGCTCTCGTTGTTCTTTGAACGTTAAGGAAGTTTACAAATTCTCCTTGTGCGGTTTCCGGACGAAGGTAAATTGTGTTAGTGCTTTCGTCGGTAACGCCTCTTGACGTTTGGAACATAAGGTTAAAGTTTCTTATAGGCGTCCAATTGTATTTACCGCAGTTAGGGCAATGAACTTCGTGCTCAGAAATGTAGTTTTGCATTTCTTCTACGCTCATGGCGTCGGGATTTACCTTTCCTTTAGAGTGGGCTTCGATAAGGTTGTCCGCTCTACTTCTCGTCTTGCATTCTTTACAGTCCATTTTAGGATCGGAGAAAGAAGTAGTGTGGCCGGAAGCGTCCCAAACTCTAGGGTTCATTAAGATTGCTGCGTCTACTCCGTAAGAGTTGGTGCTTTCTTGAACGAATCTTTTCCACCAAGCTCGTTTGATGTTGTTTTTAACTTCTACGCCTACGGGGCCGTAGTCCCAAGTGTTTCCCATTCCGCCGTAAATTTCGCTACCGGGGAATATAATACCTCTGGATTTGCAGAGATTTACCAATTTTTCCATAGTTACTGCTTTTTTATCTTCCATAACAAAATCCTTTTAGGCGACGTTAAGACGAGAAATTGACAAATTAAAATTTTTGTCTAATTAAGGTTGACGGACGTTCTTAACGGTGCCAAATTTATTTTTAAATTTAGAACATATTACTACCTTTTAATTTTATTAAATTATTAATATAAAGTCAAGTAATTTCTTTAATTAAAGGCACTTAAACCAAACTTATAGAACAAAAAATATCTATTTTTTTAAAAGACGTAAAAATTAATCAAAACGTTTGAAAAATCCGTTCGATTATGTTATCATAGAAGTTGAATAAGCTATCAATAAAAAATATTTTGCGGAGAAGCGATAAAAAGCAAGAACAACAGGTTTGTCGCAAGACCGCATTATTCAACCGCATAGCGGTTTTTAGGAGAACATTATGGAATTAAAGGAAGCAAAAAATTTTATTGAAGAGATAATAAATTCCGAGCTCGAAAGCGGAAAGGTAAATTGCGTACACACACGCTTTCCTCCAGAACCAAACGGGTATCTTCATATAGGTCACGCTAAGTCCCTTTGTTTAAACTTTGGAACGGCAAAAAAATACGAAGGTCTTTGTAATCTTTTCTTTGACGACACAAACCCTTCTAAAGAAAAGACGGAATACGTCGAAGCTATTAAGGCGGATATCGAATGGCTTGGGTTTAAGTGGTACGAGATGCATTACGCTTCCGACTTTTTCGACGATATTTTTGCCCTTGCCGTAAAACTTATTAAAGACGGAAAAGCTTACGTTTGCGATCTTACGGCAGAACAAATAAGAGAGTCGAGAGGAACTTTAACCGAGCCGGGTAAAGAAAGTCCGTATAGAAACAGAAGTATAGAAGAAAACCTTAAACTCTTCGAAGAAATGAAGTCCGGCAAGTACGCCGACGGAGAAAAGGTTTTAAGAGCAAAAATAGATATGGCTTCTCCTAATATAAACATGAGAGATCCCGTAATATACAGAGTTTTACACGCAACCCACCACAGAACGGGGGATAAATGGTGCGTATATCCTATGTACGACTTTGCTCATCCCCTTTGCGACTCTATGCAAGGGGTAACCCATTCTATTTGTACGCTCGAATTCGAAGACCACAGACCTTTATATAATTGGGTTGTAGAGAACACTCAAGTAGAACACAAACCAAGACAAATAGAGTTTGCAAGACTCAACATCACTAACACCGTTATGAGTAAACGTTACCTTAAAAAACTCGTAGAGGACCAAGCGGTAGAGGGTTGGGACGATCCAAGAATGCCAACTTTAACAGGTCTTAGAAACAGAGGAGTTCCTGCAGATGCTTTAAAGGCTTTTTGTGAAGAAATCGGCGTTGCTAAAGCTAACAGCGAAATAGAAATAAGTTATCTCGAACACTTTATAAGAGATAATTTAAATCAAAATGCAGAAAGAGCTATGGCGGTATTGCAACCTATAAAGGTAACCCTTACCAATTTCGAAGAAGAATCTTTAGATTTAGAGTTCGACGTAAACCCAAACGCTCCGGAGTTAGGAAAGAGAAAAATTACTATTTCTAAAAATATTTACATCGATAGCGAAGATTTTTCTTTATGTCCCCCTCCAAAGTATTTTAGACTTAAAAAAGACGGATACGTTCGCCTTAAAAACGCATTTATTATCAAGTGTGACGACGTAATTTTAAACGAAGACGGAAGCGTAAAAGAGATTCTTTGTTCGTACGTTCCGGAATCCCGTAGCGGTAACGACACAAGCGGAATAAAATGTAAAGGAACGATACATTGGGTAGACGCACATAATTGTGTTGATGCAGAAGTTAGACAGTACGAATATCTTCTTAAAGACGCAGAATATAGCGGTCAAGATTTTTCCGAAAGAATGAACTACGACAGTATCCATAAATTCCAAGCAAAAGCGGAGCCGTATTTGGCACAAGTAGAAAAGGGCAAGTCTTTCCAATTGCTTCGCAAAGGCTATTATAAGACGGCAGAAAAAGACGGTAAATTGGTTCTTTCGGAGATAGTTGGTTTAAAAGATAGTTTTAAAAAGGCTTAAAACATCAAAAAATATAAAAAAAACAGTAAATTTTGCATTTAGGTATTGACATTTTTGCGCTTTGCCTTTATAATATAATATATAATAGCGTATTGTATACGGCTTATTAAAAATTTTTAAGGATAGGAAATTGATTATGTATTGGATAGTAGACGTAATATTCGTATTATTGTTAATACTTATGTTGATAATCGGCATAAAGAAAGGTTTCAGCGGAACGGTTGGTTCTTTGTTGGGAGCAATTCTTTCTATTGGTATTGGTCTTGGCGGAGCGTTTCTTCTCGTTTGGTTCCCGTTTAAAAAATGGGGTTGGGTAGATACTCTCGGCGATAGTTTATATAGAATGCTCGGACTTGACTCTTTCTCTTTTGGCGCAGCAGTAGGCAATTATATCGCTATGGCGATTTTAGGATTAATAACTTTCGTTATTTGTTACATAATAGGAATATTGCTCATAAAGCTTATCAGTAGATTTATCGATTGGTGCCGTAATTGGATCGTAGTAAAAATCGTAGACGGTTTCCTTGGCTGTGTAGTAACGCTTTCACTTGCTGTTGGTGTAATAGGAATAATAATGGGTGTCGTACATATGTTCCCCAACGTATTCCCTCTCACTTACGAGACTTTCCAAGCAGCAGAGCTTTCTAAGATTCTCTTTAAGCTCGTAGGCAATCTTTTAAAAGCGTTTGGATTATAAAAAAATAAAGATAAAGCGTTGGCAAATAGCCAACGCTTTTAGTTTGCAAAAATAGAATATTATCATTGATAAATAAATGAAGAAAGAAAAACGCATTAAAAAGAAAAGCACACGGTTATAAAATCGTTATACGTATTTATAAAAAAGTGATATTTTGAGTTTTAACAAAAATGTTTTTAAGTTTACGTTACGGTATAAATATAATAAAAATCGATTTGAGTTTAACCTTTTGGCTGAGGATGATTTTGAGCAAGTCTTTCCGCTAATATTTTACCTGTCTTAGCGTCGACTAAAAAGGAAGAAATTTTATTGTTTTCTTCGGCAAAACCAACGTACCAAAAACAACGAGAGTCTTCGTTTAGTAATCTAACGTAGATTTCTGCGTTAAAAACCCCGTCTAAAACCAAAGAAGAAATGAATTCTTTTTTGTTTTTTTGTACGCATTCTATTGCTTTTTCGTAAGATATAATGCTTTCTTTAATGACGGACGTAAGTTTTATGGGAGTGGAAGAATCACCCTCGTTTACGTTTATCGTTATCTCCGAAGTTGGCAGTTTTTCTACTTCTAAGGTAAGCATAAGAGCGTTTTGCACGACGGAAAAACTCATTTGACCGCCGTAGCTTACGTCGTCTATTAAAAATTCTACCGATACGTTGTCAGAAGAAATCCCGGAAAGTTTTACTGTTACGGATAACCTAAGCATACCGACTTTGCCATCTGCAATAAAAGGGAACTCTTTTTTTTCTGGATAAAGCGTTACGTCGTGTCCATTGTAATTTCCGATAAAGACGTTCGTTCTAAGTTGACTTACGTAAGGCGTAAGATTTTTTTTGTCGCAACCACTCAGATTAAAAACGACAATAAAAGAAGAAAGTATTAATAAGATTAAGTAAGAAAGTTTTTTCATTTAGCCCTCCGATTTGCTCGTTTGTTATTTATTTATGAAATTTTCTTAAAAAATATGAAAAAGGTTAAAAAAAATACTTTTAGTTTTGAAAATAATGTGGTATTATATTAAGGTGGTAATAGTTTGTTGCCAAATAAAGTAAGGACGTTGCCGTAAATGAAGAAAATGGTTTTAAAAACTGCATTATATACGACCGTTGCGGTTTTTGCGACGCTACTTATTTTTATTGGTAGTGTGGCGCTTTTTGCTCCGAGAACTATGGCGGACGTCTTTTATAAGGCAGACTTAAAGAAAATCTCAGTAGATTTTTCGGAAACCGTTTATAAAAGAAACGGAGGGTTTTCGGACCTTGTAACTTTAGTCGAGAGAGCTATATACGCTAAGGACGACAAAGTTGTGGTGGCATATGCCGACGATCTTATTTATCACGAGCAGTTTTCCGACTATTGTGCGAGAAAGAGCGGGGTTTCTCAAAAGGTAGGGTACTACGAATACATAACCTCTAAGTACGTTTCTGCAATATACCAAAAAGGAAATACCGAAGTGTCGGTAACGGCTTTTGGGTTGACTTTAGAATATAAAAGACAAAACGCCGTAGAAGCGTTGATATATAAGGCGATAGAAAACGACGACGCAGTAGTTTTAGAAACCGTTCTTACGGGGTTAGAAGGTATGCTTATCGAGCACGAATTTCCTCAAGAACAAAAATCTCGCATAGAAAACGACGTAGAAGTAATAAAACTTGTTTTAAAAGAGTTATAATAAAGTTTTTAATTTTGACCGGGGTGTAAAATACACCGATCGTAAACGGAGGATATAAAATTATGCAAACTAAAGAACGTAGAGTTGGAACCGTATCAAGAGGCATACGTTGCGGAATTATCCGTCAAGGCGACGATTTAGCACATATCGTAACAGAGAGCGTGCTTCTCGCTGCAGAATCCGACGGGTTTTCTATTAACGATAGGGACGTTATTGCTCTTACAGAATCTATAGTTGCTAGAGCTCAAGGCAATTACGCTTCGGTAGAAAATATTGCTACCGACGTAAAAAACAAACTCGGAGGGGAAACCGTAGGTGTAATTCTTCCTATTCTTTCCAGAAACCGTTTTGCAATTTGTTTAAAAGGTATAGCAATGGGAGTAAAAAAAGTCGTTTTAATGCTCAGTTATCCTTCTGACGAAGTTGGTAACGAACTTGTCAGCCTTGACAAAATCGATCAAGCAGGGGTAAATCCTTATAGCGACGTATTGACGTTAGAGCGTTACAGAGAACTTTTTGGAGAGAACAAACACGAGTTTACCGGTGTGGATTACGTACAATACTATGGAGATCTCATTCGTTCGTGTGGGGCGGAA
Organism: Christensenellaceae bacterium; assembly: GCA_045589135.1. Classification (GTDB taxonomy): domain Bacteria; phylum Bacillota; class Clostridia; order Christensenellales; family Borkfalkiaceae; genus CAKQKQ01. Next base: position 2,242 of record JAZNFL010000099.1, on the reverse strand, counting down.
GTAGAAATTATTTTTGCTAACCAACCTAAAACTATTTTAAATTATACTAAAAAAGTCATAAACTGTGATATTCATACCCGTGCAAGAACAAAGAGAATTTTACTTGCAGGTGGAGCAGAAGCCGTTTGCAGTCTTGACGAAATTATGAACGCTTCTATAGACGGCAGTGGTTATAATGCAAAATACGGTTTGCTTGGCTCTAACAAGTCTACGGAAGATACTGTAAAACTTTTCCCGAGAGAGTGTCAAGATTTAGTAGAAGAAATTCAAGCTAAAGTTCTTAAAGCAACGGGCAAGCACGTGGAAGTTATGGTTTACGGGGACGGTGCGTTTAAGGACCCTAAAGGAAAGATTTGGGAGCTTGCAGACCCGGTTGTTTCTCCTGCGTTTACCTCCGGCTTAGTAGGAACTCCTAACGAATTAAAGCTTAAGTATCTCGCTGATAACGATTTTAAAAACTTAACCGGCGAAGAACTTAAAAAGGCAATAGAAGAAAAGATTAAAAACAAAACGGGAGCAAGTTTAGTAGGTCAAATGGCTGCTCAAGGAACTACTCCTCGTCAACTTACCGACCTTATCGGTTCTCTTTGCGACTTGACGAGCGGTTCGGGAGATAAAGGTACTCCTATAGTTTTAGTTCAAGGATACTTTGATAATTATACAAATTAATTTATAAAAAAGGTGGCGGATTATTTTTTAAGTAGTCCGCCATATTTAAACAAAAGGTCATGTAGTTTTTAGATTATGCCAAAGCGACAAAATTGACCTTTATGGAGAAGATATGGCAAAAGATTTGACGGGAAAGTGTCCGCTGTGTCAAGAAGAATTTTCTTTGCAAGATACCGTAGGTAAGGTCGTTTGTCCTGCGTGCGGTAAAGAAGTTGGCAAAGAACAAGCGGTAAAATACGCACAAAGCCTAAATAAGATAAAAGAAGAAGAAAAAATCGTCGCCCATGGAGAAGACTATCATAAAGTAGAGTTGATAGTGGATAGGGCGGAATTCTTTATAGAAAAGGGCGATTATCAAAGCGCAAAAAAAGAACTTTTAGAAGCCTTAAAGCTTACAAACTCTTATTGGAGATTGTGGTTTGACTTTGTTAAAATAGAAACGGAAAATTTTACAAATTATCGATCTAACACGTTCGCGGAATATTTAAACAAAGCTTTAGAATGTGCGGACGAAAAACAAAAGGCTCTCATTAAAGCGCAGTTTTCGGAATACTATCAAAGGACTAAGCTTAGCGACGAACAACTTAAACAGTTAAAAAATCAAGAAGAATCCGTAGAAAAACAAATGATAGAAGACGGAATAAAAGAGCTTATACCGATTTACGTAAACAAACAGAAAAAGATAAAAAACAACTTGTATTATTGGATTATAAGTTTCGGTGTGTCAGCACTTTTGGCGGGTGGTTTTTTAGCTTTTAAGATTACTGCTTTAATTATTGCTTCTGCAATTGCAATAGGGGTTGGGTACGTATTTTTTAGAAAGTGGTTTACGGATAAAGAACTCGTAATAGTTTTTAACGAACTTATCGATTTGTTCGACGGATACCCAAATTTCGATTTAAATCCGTCTGCAGAAAAAGATTTAATCGCCAGCATGAGTTCTCTTTGCGAAGCTATATACGACAAAGAGCCTTATTCGGTAATAATGATGGCGTACGGAAAAACATGCGTGTTTTTAAACGATTTAAACGTCGACAAGGTTAAAGCCTTTATTTCTTCGCATAAACACATGGCAGGCAATGTTTAAACAAAACGCATATTGTAAAGACGGACAAATAAGCAAAAACAGCTTAGGCGTTAACCGTATAAATGTATATAAGGTTAAAAGCAGTTTATCGTTTTTTGCTTTTAAAAAATAAGGTTATGGAAAACGTAGACTTTTTAATTAAATGATTAGTTGCGAGCAAGTTGGACTTTTGCAAGATTTTGCAAGGGAAGAACCTTTTTGGCAATAGAAATTGTAAAAGCCGTAAAAAGACTAATATAGCAAAGCAAATAAACCTTTAAGTATTAGTCACAAATTACGTTAGAGATATAAAAACAGGTTTGCCTTTTGCAAGCCTTATAAGCGGATATGGCGGAACTGGCAGACGCTCAGGTCTCAGAAGCCTGTGGTTAACCCCGTACGAGTTCGATTCTCGTTATCCGCACCAAAAAAAAGCACATCTGTTTACAGATGTGCTTTTTTCAGTTATATTCGCCTGCGGCGAGATATATGCGTAGACGCGTGATA
>JAZNFL010000098.1:0-1717 GCA_045589135.1 Christensenellaceae bacterium | reverse complement strand
AAAAACTTTACAACTTTAGTTTGTAAATTATAATTTATGTTTTTTATAAAAGATAATTTATCTAATTTTGTTTTTTAACGAAATTAAATATCACTTGGTTATCTTAAACTAATTTTTTTGAGGGTGCTTATATGAAAGTTTGTATTTTACAACCTAATTATTCTTTTGATGCAACAAAGCAAGACGAGTGTTTTAAAAAGTTGTTGTCTTTGCTTGACGAATGTCCAAGCGATGCGGACGTCGTGGTTTTGCCGGAATACAGTGACGTTTTAGCTGACATCAAAGGCAAAGCCCCGTTTTATGACGTTTCTAATAAAAACCGAGAAGTGTTATTGCAAAAGGCTATTTGTACGGCTAAACGCTGTCGTGCCACCGTTTTTGTCAATGCGGGTTATCCTGCGGATAAAGGATTAAGAAATACCACTTACGTAATCAACGAATACGGAGAGATAGTCGGCAAGTATTTTAAAGCGCATCCTGCACCAAGCGAAGTAAACGGAGAAGAAAAAGGCGGACACGGATTAGACGTAGAGTATAGTTATTTCCCTTCAGCTCCGTACGTTTACGAGGCAAACGGGATAAGATTTGCATTTTTGACGTGTTACGATTTCTATTTTTACGAAAATTTTGCTCAAATTGCCCGTCAAAACGTCGATATAATTATCGGTTGTTCTTTACAAAGAACGGATACGCCGGAAATAATATCTATAATAAATAAGTTTTTATGTTATAACACAAACGCATATTTAATTAGATCGTCGGTTTCTTTAGGAGAAGACTCTAAGGTTTGCGCTTGCAGTAGCGTAACTTCTCCAAAAGGAGAAATTTTACTCGATATGAAAAACTCCGTCGGTATAGGCACGTGCGAAATTAATCCTAAAGAAAAATTTTATAAACCGGCAGGATACCAAGGAAAATTAAAAGCCCATTACGAATACGTCGAACAAGGTCGTAGACCATGGCTTTACAGAAATGCAGGTGCATCCGTAGTTAGATTTGAAGAAGAAATGCCTTATCCAAGACTTTGCGCTCATAGAGGATTTAATACCGTCGCTCCGGAAAACAGTTTGGTTGCTTTAGGTAGTGCCGTCGCTTTGGGGGCAGAAGAAATAGAATTTGACATATGGCCGACTAAGGATAACGTTTTGGTTTCTTGTCACGACGCAACGTTAGAAAGGGTGAGTGACGGCAGCGGAAAGATTTACGAACACACTTACGAAGAACTGTTAAAACTCGATTTTGGAGTAAAACACGGAGAAAAATTTAAAGGATTAAAAATCCCGACTTTTGAAGAGATTTTAATTAAATTTGCAAGCCGTGTAATAATGAATATTCACGTAAAATTGTGGGACGAAAAGTTCGAAGACTGTATGTTAGAAGAAATAGTTGGGTTGGTCCGTAAATACGATTGCCAAAAACACGTTTATTTTATGACGTCAAACGACGAAGTAATCAAAAAATTATCTATATATGCTCCGGATATAAAATGTTGCGTCGGTTGGGACGGAAATAAAGATCCAATGTCTATAGTAGATAGAGCAATTGCGTTAAACGCATATAAAGTTCAACTATTTAAGCCGTATTTTAATCAAGAAACTATACAAAAAGCCCATAAACACGGTATTTTGTGCAATGTATTTTGGTCGGATGATCCAAAAGAAGCGATAGAATTTTTTAATATGGGTATCGATACCGTTTTAACTAACGATTATTTAAG
>JAZNFL010000097.1:0-3522 GCA_045589135.1 Christensenellaceae bacterium | reverse complement strand
ATTCTTTGTTCTCACCTCGGTAAGCCTCACAACGTTTTGACCGAAGGTTGGGGACTCAACAAAAAAGAAAAGGCAAAGCTCGAAGCATTACCTGCAGACCAACAAGAAGCTGCTAAGGCAGAAATGATGGCTAAGGCTGCTAAAGACAAAGTTAAGCTTTCTCTTAAACCTGTAGCCGTAAGACTTTCAGAAATTTTAGGACAAGAAGTTAAGATGTCCGAAGATTTAGTTGGTCCTTCTTCCGATAAGCTCGTTGCAGAAATTAAGGACGGAGAAGTAATCCTTCTCGAAAACACCAGATTCGAAAAAGGCGAAGAAAAGAGAGACGAAGCTCTTTGCAAAAAGCTCGCTTCTTACTGCGACATTTACGTAAACGACGCTTTCGGTACTGCTCACCGTTCTCACGCAACTACTGCTGCAATTGCAGAATACGGTTTTGTTAAAACTGCCGTTTGTGGCTTCCTTATCGAAAAAGAACTCACCGTTATGGCAGACTCTTTAGAAAACCCTGTTAGACCTTTCGTTGCTATTTTAGGTGGTGCAAAGGTTGCAGATAAACTCAACGTTATCAACAATCTTTTAGATAAGTGCGATACTCTTATTATCGGTGGCGGTATGGCTTATACCTTCCTTAAAGCAAAGGGTTACGAAGTTGGTACTTCTCTTTGCGACGACGAAAAGATTGCTTACTGTAAAGAAATGATGGAAAAGGCAGAAAAGCTTGGCAAAAACTTATATCTTCCTTTAGATACCGTCGTTACAGAAAGCTTCCCTGATCCTATCGACGCTCCTGTAGACGTACAAGTTTATGCTTCTAACGCTATTCCTGCAGACAAGATGGGTATGGATATCGGTCCTAAGACGAGAGAACTTTACAGAGAAGCAGTTCTTGGAGCAAAGACCGTTATTTGGAACGGACCTATGGGCGTTTTCGAAAACCCAACTTTAGCACAAGGTACTATTGCAGTTGCTAAGGCTCTTTCTGAAGCAGAAGGTGCAACTACCATTATCGGTGGTGGCGATAGCGCTGCAGCAGTAGCACAACTCGGCTTTGCTGATAAGATGACTCATATTTCTACCGGTGGTGGTGCTTCCTTAGAACTCTTCGAAGGAAAGAAGCTCCCTGGTATCGAATGTCTTAACAACAAATAATTATTAAAAATTACGCTCACCTTTTGGTGGGCGTTTTTTTTGACTAAAACAGTTGTAATGTAAGTTAAAATCGTTTTGCAAAATTGCCCATAAAAAATTTGGAATTTTACTTATGCAAAAAGCAGGACATCGTTAAACGTCCTGCTTTTGGGGTTAGTAGGTTGTACCTATTTTTAATTGGTAAATCTTTACAAATTTTAATCTTGGAAATAACCGATATTGCTATTTGCGTTTGGTTTGAAACTTAAATTACAAATAGAAGCCACCAATGGGTAAATTCCAAAAGTAATAATGGCTAAAAAGAAATAAGCACAAGTTCTAGATTTCCAACCATTAGGCTTTAAAGAAGAATGATTAATAATAAAACTTCCTATAAATCCCAAGAAAAATGTAAGTAAAAAAGGATAAATACTTATACTTTTTAGACGATTATAAAAAAGCTAAAGAATATTTATGTAAAATTTTTTATATTCGTTTGCTATTAATTAACTTTAGTGTTATAATATTATAGATAAAATAAAACAACAAAAATTTTAAGGAGACTTTTTATTATGAGAAGACCTATTATTGCAGGAAACTGGAAAATGAATAAAACCCCTTCCGAAGGCGTTAAGCTCGTAGAAGAACTTATCCCTCTCGTAAAGGATGCAGATTGTGACGTAGTAGTTTGTGTTCCCGCTACTAATATTTACGCAGTAGGACAAGCTATTAAGGGCACTAATATTAAACTCGGAGCAGAAAACGTGCACTTTGCAGAAAGCGGTGCATACACCGGAGAAATCTCTGCAGATATGCTTTTAGAACTCGGTGTAGAATACGTTATTATCGGTCATAGCGAAAGAAGACAATACTTTGCAGAAACCGACGAAACCGTTAACAAGAGAACTCTTACCGCATTAAAGAAGGGACTTATCCCTATCGTTTGCGTTGGAGAAACTTTAGAAGAAAGACAAAACGGCAAGACGGAAGAAGTTCTTAAAAAGCAAATCGAAGAAGGACTCGAAGGCGTAGAAGATCTCACCAAACTCGTAATCGCTTACGAACCTGTTTGGGCTATCGGAACGGGCGTTACCGCAACTAACGAACAAGCTAACGAAACCATCGGATTTATAAGAAAGACTCTTGCAGAAAAGTTCTGTCCTAAGTGCGCAGAAAAAGTTCGTATTCAATACGGCGGATCTATGAAGCCTGGCAACTGTAAAGAACTTATGGCAATGGAAGAAATCGATGGTGGACTTATCGGCGGTGCAGCTTTAAAGGCAGCAGACTTTAGCGCTATAGTAAATTACAATAAATAATATTTTGTTTTAGTTTTTAAATCCTAATTTAGGGTTTAAGTTACAAAAAGTTAAAAACCTATAAGTTTTTATAAAACAACGCAATTAAAAAAGTTTTATAAATACTTAATTTGGACTAAAAATAACAATAAAGAATAAACCGCAAATTTTGCGGTTTATTTTTAGACTGTGTGTAGATTTTTATTTGGTGTAGAGTTTTTGCTAAAGATTTAAAGACTGTAATTTTCGTTTTGTAAAATCGTTGGCGTTTAACTTATACTTTATTATTTATGCAGTAGTCTGATAAAAAGCGTTTATAGTCGGTAAACGTTAAATTTGGAGAATTATAATATGAAGACAAGACCAATGTGTTTATTTATTATGGACGGTTATGCTAATAGAGAAACGACGGAAGGCAACGCCATTAAAATGGCAAATGCCGGCGTAATAGAAAGACTTAAAAAGCAATATCCGTCTACAGAGCTCGGAGCAAGCGGGATGTCCGTAGGACTTCCTGACGGACAAATGGGCAACAGCGAAGTCGGACACTTAAACATGGGTGCGGGAAGAATAGTTTACCAAGACCTTACCCGCATAACTAAAGAAATACAAGACGGAGATTTCTTTAAAAACCCACAACTCGTAAAGGCAATGCAAAACGCTTTAGACGGAGATAAAAACCTCCATTTTTACGGTCTTACGTCTACGGGTGGCGTTCATAGCCATATAACTCATCTTTACGCACTTTTAAAGATGGCAAAAGATTTTGGAGTTAAAAACGTATTCGTTCATTGCTTTATGGACGGAAGAGACGTTTCTCCTACTTCCGGAGCGGATTTCGTACAAGAATTACAACAAAAAATCGACGAGATAGGCGTAGGTAAAATTGCCACTGTTTGCGGAAGATATTATATAATGGACAGAGATAACAACTGGGATCGTGTCGAAAAAGCTTACGATATGATAACTTTAGGCAACGGTGTTCAAGCAGAAAACGCCGTAAAGGCAATAAAGGACAGTTACGAAGCAGGCGTTACGGACGAGTTTATTCTTCCTACCAACGTAGTAGAAAACGGAAAACCTATCGGTCTTA
>JAZNFL010000096.1:0-8091 GCA_045589135.1 Christensenellaceae bacterium | reverse complement strand
AATAAATATATTATAATAATATATGCGTAAAAACTTAAATTTTTCGTTTGTAAATTAATGGAAATTTAAACTTGTCAAGAGCCGTCAAGTAATAAAGTTTGCCGTGTTGATAATTTTTCGTTTGTTTGCAAAGAGTTGACTATGATGTAATTTTTGCTTATTATGATAAAATTTTCGACAGTTTGCAATAAAAATCTTTGATAAAACGTTTAATATTTAGCAAAAGATTTTTTTAGACTACAAAGTTTTGATTTGCAGATAAAAATTTCTCAGTTAAATTAAGTCGCCAACCAAATGGAGTTTTTGGCTTTTGTGGGTTTTAAACTTCGTGCGGTATTTTTTAAAGCGACGTAGCGAATTACAAAAAAATAGAAAAATTACTTTTATACTCGACCATTTTTGATTTTTTGTCATCAAGTTTTGTGGTGTCGTCTATTACAAAACACAAGATATTGTAATTTTGGATTTCGTCATAAAAAACGTTGACAAATTTTCGGGGGAAGGGGTATAATTAAATGGTTTTCTCGTGCGTGTGCGTAAGAGATAAAGGTTGTTGCACGTCGCACGTTTGAATAAATTAATTAAGTGTAAAACAAAAGAAACTTATGTTAAAGGAGGATTTCATTTTGAAAGCTAACTTGAAGAAACTTTCTGTCGTAGCGCTTATAGCGAGCTTAGTGTTCTCTATTTGCGTGGGATTATACGTAGTCCCTAATGCGACGAAAACTTACGCAGCTGCTCAATGGACCGAAGTTAACAGTTACGCAACTTTAACTTCTGCGGTTTATAAGGGTGGCAATGTCAAGTTGACGGCTGACGTTCAGTTAGACGTACCCCCTATGCAAGTTCAGTCCGGTAAGACTGTAACCCTTGACTTAAACGGTTACGACATTACCTCTAGCTTACAAGACGGTTACGCAACGGGAGACGTCATTAAGCACGAGTACGCTATAACCAACAACGGTACGCTTGTTATTACTAACAGCGCCATGGAAGATGCGTACATCAACACTCGTGGTATTTACAATTACGGTAACTTAACCGTAGAATCCGGCGTTGTAATAAACGCTATGGATAACAACGGTGGTTACGGTGTGGATAACTACGACAATGCGGTATTTAACCTTAAAGGTGGTACTGTTATCGCTAGTTCGTCTCAAGACGACGTGGGAGAAACTCCTGCAACGTCCGGCTCGGACTACGACGCTACTGCAGTTAACGCAAGAAGCGGATCTATCGTAAACGTATACAGTGGTAGCATTTTAAGCAATACCGACTTTACTTATGCTATTTCTAGTTCAGGAACGTTAAACGTTTACGGTGGCGAAGTTAAAGGTGCACACGGTGCAATTTCTTCTTACGCCGGAGAAGTATTAATCGAAGACGGTTTAGTAGAATGTACCGGTGTTGTAGGTAATACCGATCACGCTATATACGTAAATGGCGGTGCTGTGACCGTTAAAGGCGGTAAGATCGTTGGCGATAACGATATTACTGCAAGTGGTAACGGACTTATGCTTACTAGCGGAACGGCAAAGATCGAAGGTGGAGAATTTAGTAATTCTACCAGCGACGTATACGCTTATACTGCAAGCGACGTAACCATTACCGGCGGTGTGTTCGAAGACAACGTAACTGCTTACGTTAAGGGCAATTACATATTCGATAAAGAAACCGGAGAGGTTGTTGCTTCTACGGCAGTTTCTAATTACGAAGAATTATCTGCAGCTCTTGCGCAAGGCGGATTGGTTCACCTTACTGCAAACGTAACTGCTACCGGCAGTCTTAACGTCGTAGGTAAAGAAGTAGAATTAAACCTTAACGGATACACCCTTACGGTTGCTAAGCCAATCAATTTTAATACCGACGCTAACGTTACGATCAAAGGCGGTAATCTCGACATTACGGGTGCCGTTGCTACGGGTGACGCTATTTTCCATATCGGTAATTATTCTACCAACGCTACCTTGACGTTACAAAACGTAACTATGACCGGCGACGGTTACAGTTCTGCATACGCAGTATTCTACGTTTACAATACGAGTGAACTTAAAATCGTAGACTGCGATATCGACCTTAAAAACGACAACGCTAGTGCAGGTGGATTTATCAAGGCTGAACAAGGTGTAGACGGAAAAGTTTCTATAACTTCTTCTTCCGTATCATTATATAATGCTAAGATAGGCTTCCTTGATGGAACGGTTGTTTTAGACGACGTAGACCTCACCATAGAAAAAGGTGCTAACGCAATTAACCAATCTGCGCTTACCATTAAGGATTCTACCGTTGTTATTAAAGACTGCGACGGAAGAGCTATAACTCCTTATCACGGCGACGTAGTAGTAGAAAATTCTTCTTTAGATTTATCTAACTGTACCGAAGGAGAAATTCGCTTTAAGAATAGCGTATCTTTAACTTTAGACGCAACTTCTAACCTTAACGAATGTACCGTATACGCAGATGCTTCCGCAGACGAAGCAAACGTAAACGGAACTGTAGTAAACGGTAGCGAAACAAACAAAGGTACCGTAGAAGTAGTAAACGGAACTGCAAACGTAGAAAACCCTGTATGGGCTGCTATCGTAAACGGCAAGGACACCTATACTACTTTAACCGCTGCGCTTAATGCTATCGGTTCTACTAAAGGAACTTATTACGTTTTATTAAACGGCGAAATTAACGAAGATATCACCCTTACTCAATACGACGAAGTAAACCTTACTTTAGACGGTCAAGGAACTACGACCTTCTACGGTAAGATTAAACTCGACGGAACGAGCATCGGTTATGCAGAAATGCCAGACGAATATCTCGTTATCAAAAATATTGATTTTGTGGATCAAGTTGGTGGAGATATTATCAATGCAAGTATCACAAACCACTATCCTCATAACGTAACTATAGACAACTGTACGTTTGCCGGTACCGGAAACGAAGATACCGTTGCCGTACAATTAAAACACCCTTACAACGTTACGATTTCTAATTGTACCGGTACGGGCTTACATTCTTTATTACAAAGCCGTGGAGGTATGCCAGGAACTCCTCTTACCATAGAAAACGTTACCGTAACGAATTCTAAGAATGGTTTTGCTCTTGGAACTTCTCAAGGAACGGTTGTAGTTAAAGAATGTAACTTAGACGTTAAAGGTTATGGTATCCGTATGGATGCTGAAACTTACGCTACGGTTGTTAATTTAGAAAACAACGCTGTAAAAGCTTACATACCTGTAGTAGTAAGAAAGGCTACTAAGGACGATTATACCGTTAACGTATACGGCGATAAGACTGCTATGACGCAAACTAACGGCGACGACGTTTGGATGGTTGTCGGTGTAGACGAATACGAAGACGGCGTAGATTTAGACGCTATGGCTCAAGCTTCTGCATTCATCACCGTAACCGTTGATGACGAAAACTTAGAAGCAGGTCTTTACAACCCTGTAGTTATGCTTCACGGCGAAGGAACTGCAGAAAATCCATTCCTTATTAATAATAAAAAGGATCTCGAATATTTCCGTGATCAAGTAAACGCAGGTAATTCTTACGATAAAAAGTATATAGAACTTACCGCTGACATCGATCTTAAGCAAGAAGATTGGACTCCTATCGGAAATAACGTTAACCAATTTAAGGGTTACTTTAACGGTGGAAATCATACCGTTTCTAACCTTTGGGTTGCAATGCCTAATTCTAATTATGCAGGTTTCTTTGGATACATAAAAGGTTCTTCCATGACCGCAACGACTATTCCTTCCGTACAAAATCTTACCCTTGACAACGTATTCGTTCAAGGTGATTATTACGTAGGTGGACTTGCAGGTCAAGGATATACTTGTAACGTAACGGGCGTAACCGTAAACGGCGAAGTAACCGGTACGAGATACGTAGGTGGTCTTATCGGTCACGTATATACGTACTTCGAAGACTGTCACTTTAACGGTAAGGCTTCTTGTACGTTTGACGCTCTCGGCGGTATTGCCGGTGCGGGTGACGGACGTATTTACAATTCTTCCGTAGTAGGTACTGTAGAAGGTAACAACTGGGTAGGTGGTCTTATCGGTAACGGTCAAGAAGGTACTTCCGCAGTTAACAACTACATTAAAGCTACCGTTTCTACTGGTACCAACTATTACTGTGGTATTGGTGGTGTAGCCGGTGTTGCAGGACACGGATACGCAAGTAGCGAATTCAAGAACAACTACTTCGACGGCGAAGTATATTGCGAAGGCGAAAAGGTTAACACCATCGTTATGGGTATCGTTAACGCTGACAACGAAACATTATATGCTACCGTAGAAGGAAACTCTTGGAATACCGAATACTATCCTGCAGATACTAAGGTTATCGTAACTGCTGCTGATAACGTAACCAGCGATATGAATCCTGGCGACGAAGATTTCGTAGCAAGCGCTAAAGAAGTTCAAGATCGTAATAACAACCTTATTATGCTCGAGAGCGACTTACAATATATGGATGCTGCAGACATAGAAGACGTGGTAATTTTACCTTCTTCTAAGGTAACGCAAGCACAAGTAGAAGAAGTACATCAATACGTAGCAAAAGTTGGCGACGTTAAGTATACTTCTATTCAAGATGCAATCAACAACGCTGGTAATGGCGCAACTGTTGTAATTTTACGTAACGTAAACGTAGAAGCTCAACTTACCGTAAACAAAGATCTCACTCTTGACCTTAACGGCAAAAACTTAATCGTTAAGGGTGTAACGGGCGTAAGAGCTATCTTGTTACAAGACGGTTGTACAGAGTTTACTATCGAAGCAAACGAAGGTGGTATTGTTTCTGCCGACGCTTTATCTTACGGTATAATAGACGTAAACACTTCTGCAACCCTTACCGTAAACGGTGGTTACTACGATTACGACACTAATAACGGCGGATTATTTAAGTTCCGCAACTATGCTTCTACTATCGTTCTTAACAACGTAGAAGTAGAAACCAATTGTCAAATTTCCGGACCTAACTACAGTGGAAACGTTCTCGAAGTAAACGGTGGTAGATTTGCTTCTAACCAAACCGTAACTAGTAACATATCTGCATTCTACATTGCAAACGGAGCAACCGCTACTTTCGAAGGAATGTATATGGAAAACGAGTACGCTATGGGTGTAGAGGTAGCCGGTTCTACCGTTACCGTAACCGATTGCGAAATTTACGTTAACGGTACGAGAAACGCTCCTTATCTTAGTGCAACCGTTGGCGTATGCGCCGGTGGTACAGCTACTATAGACGGTGGTTACTATTATTCTGCATCTATAGCAGAAAGCGACGCACAAAGCCAAGGTGCTACCCACGGAGCATGGTGCTTAATTATAATGAACTCCGGTGGTACGCTCATTATCGAAGACGGTGAGTTTGTCAACGGAAATTACGGCGATGTAGACGCTACGTATCCACGTGCACTTATATCCGTAGGTGCAGTAGAACAAAGCGGTTTTGATGCTAACCTCGTTATAAACGGTGGTAAGTTCTCTTCTATCGGAGATATTGTCTTTAACGAAGGTTACGGATACAAAAAGGTAAACGTAGAAGTAACCGGAGGAGAATTCTCTGCAAAGGGTTTTGTAAATACGGATAACAATGCAGAATTTGCAATTTCCGGCGGTACGTACGACTTTGCTGTAGAAGATAAATACTTAGCAGAAGGATATCAATTCGACGATAACGGCGACGGAACTTACGGCGTATCTTTACGTCCTGTAGTAGAAGTTAAGGTTGGCGCAGGTCAAGCTTACGCAACTTTAAACGACGCTGCTGCATACGTTGCTACCTTTGTAAATCCATACGAAGTTAAGTACGTCATTTATGGCGATACTACTCATACATGTTTGTCTACCAAGTACTTACCTGACCTTGCAAACGGCGCAGAACTCGTTTATATCGAAGCCGCACAAGGTGTAGCTCGTCCTACCATTACCGTAAACGGTGTATATTACGGACAATTTAGTGCAGTAGGAGCAGAACTCAAAGTTGCAGGAGTTAAGTTCGTAGACGCACGTAATCCTTCCGGAGAAGGAAGAGATCCTGATCCATGGGAATTCACTTATCTCACGTTCAATTGCGCATCTGCAAGTTTTTCTGACGTAGTATTTGCAGAAGGTGTAATGAACTCCGTAGATACTTATTACTATAACTGTACGTTCGATCTTCCAGAAGAAGAAGTTTATGCAGATCACTATGCTGTATGGATTCATAACAACGGTAACGTAGTTGTAGAAGATTGTTTATTTACCGATATAGCTTACGGTGCTATTAAGAGTACGTACGGTACTTACGGCGCTGCAGGCGAAGTTAACCTTACCGTAACCGGTACGACGTTTGTAAACTGTGGACACGGCGGCGATCACCTCGTTATCCATCTCGACGGAGCAGACACCGTAACTGCAACGGGCAACACATTAGAAGCTTGTTACGACAAGGGTACGGGATCTATTGCAAACGTTAAGAACAACGCAGTCGTAGATGCAAACGCTTCTGATAACGTTATGGTAGAAGGTGCTGTACGCAACATCACGAGAAATCAATCTTACACTACTCTTAAAGACGCTATTAACTATGCAAACGCAGACGATAATATCGAACTTTTAGAAGACGTTACTATAAGCGAAACTATCGTTATTACCAAGCCTATATTCGTTGCATTTAACGGACATACCGTAACTGCAAACGCTAGAAAGGCATTCGAAGTTAACTACAACAACGAAGAATATCCTCAAGAAACTGTATTTGCAGACGGTGCTATCGTTGCACAAGAAAGAGCCATCGATACCCGTGCTAACGTAAACGTATTTATCGACACGATGACGCTCACTGCAACCGGTTCCGGCAATACTCAAGTTATTACCGTAGGCGGATATACTAACGGAACAAACGTAAACATAAACAATACCGTTATCAACGCAGGTAAAGCAGGATACGCTATAATTACCTTCGTACAATCCAACATATCTATGTTAGACGTAACTTTAAACGGTTATGCAGGTGTATACGTTAAGGACGGATCAGAAGGTTCTAATATTTCTTTAGCTAATAGCCAAATCAATCCTAGCGCATATGCTAACGAACAATTTGGTGCAATCGTATTAGAAGATAGCGCAATGGTAAATCTTACCAACGTTAATATTGCAAACGATCAAGCAACCGCTGTTTTATTCAACGGTGCAGAAAGTGCAACTGTAATGTTTGATCAAGTAACCGTAGCAGGTACCGTTCTCGTAGATTACGAAAACACCTTCATGGTAACCGTTGCAAACTCTGACGAATTAGTAGAAAAACTCGTTGCAGAAGGATACGTAGTAGCTAACGGTCAAGTATTAGGAAAGCAAGTTGCTGTCGTTTACGATGCAAACGGAGAATTCGTTGGCAACTACCTTACCTTAAAAGAAGCTATCACTGCTGCTCAAGACGGTTATACCGTAGAGATCACTGCAGCAGGACAATACACTCTTCCTTCCTTTACAAAGGATTTAACCATCAAGGGTACGGAAGGCGTAGTTATCGACGTTGCCGCACAAGTAAATCTTAGCGGTGCAGACGTAGTATTCGAAGATTTAACTTTCGATTACTATCCTAACAAAAACTATGTCGGACTTATTCACGTAAATACGGTAGAATACAACAACGTAACTATTGACGGTCAAGTATTCCTTTATGGTAATAAAGAAACCTTTAATAACTGTACGTTTAACCAAGACCAATCCAGCGCTTACAACGTATGGACGTACGGCGCTAGAGAAGTTTACTTTAACACTTGTGACTTCAACAGTGCAGGTAAATCCGTACTCGTTTATAACGAAGGCGCTTGCGGAACGGATCTCACAGTTAAAGAATCTACCTTTACTGCATCTCAAGTTGTAGATGGTAAAGCAGCAATCGAAATCGATAGTACTTACCTTAACTACTTAGATGGAGAAACTTACACTATCAACGTAGACGAAGCTACCGAAAACGCAGTTTCCGGCTTTGGCTCTGGTAACGTAAGTGGAAACAGCCTTTGGAACAACAAGAAGGGTAACGATATCCAAGAAGTCGGAGGCCAAGCGGTCTTAGGAAGACAATGACTAGACCCAA
>JAZNFL010000095.1:0-5016 GCA_045589135.1 Christensenellaceae bacterium | reverse complement strand
ATAAATAATACTAAAAAGATTAAACTAGCAATTTTCGAATAACAATTAACTTTTTTCATGTTAATACCATCCTGAAAGCAAACTTGAAATGCCTGTATTAGTAAATGAATACATTGAAGATCTTGCCCATTGTCCATTTGCTTTTAAAACTAAGTTTCCTGCATAATTAAGAAATTTATTATATGCTGGAGTATATCCATTGTTTTTAAATCCGCTACCAACCAAATCTTCCAAAGTCATATCGTCAAATATTGGGTTATTCAATGCCTTTTGAGCACTAGCAGATACTCCTTTATTAATTAATGCCGTAATACCTCGTGCAGCAACATTGGCAACCGCACCTACTCCAAAGGCAATTAGACCGCTCTGCAAATCTGTAACAGATCCACTAATCATTCCACCAAGAACAGAACCAATACCACCAGTGGCAAATGTAATCAAGTAACCAACCACTCCTGAACCAAAAGATATTGATGAAATAGCTCCAGCCACTCCTCCACCTAGTGCAGAAAGTCCGATTTGTCCCCAATTCCATGAAGACACATCCCAGTTCCAATTACCACCATTATATACTTGCTTTGCTATTTCAAATCCGCCACCAATCGCAAATCCAACTCCAAAACCGATAGCCATCCCAATAAGTAAAGAGATAATCGCAATATGCCCTGTTGGATCAACATACATTACCGGATTGTTGTTTGCATAGGCATACAAGTTTAGACCACCGATGTTTTTTGGATCTAAGTATTCTATTGTATCTGGGCTTATAAAACGACCAGTTTGCGGATCGTAGTAGCGAGTCTGTAAATGGTATAAGCCTATCGATTTGTTATAATAGTAACCACGGTATCTAAATGGATTACAGTTAGCAATTCGAGAGTAAGTAAGATTTTGTGTGTTGCCCCACAAACCATTGTTTATAGAAGTATTACTTGCTTCTACTTTGCAATTACCCCAAGCATCGTAAAAATATGATGCTATTGGAAAGTTGTTGACGTCGGTTATGCCAATAATATCCCCGAATGCGTTTTTCTTGTAATAAAAAGTAAATTTGTTTTCGGTAAGATTATAATAATCTAAGTACGTAAAGCCAATAAGCTCGTTTGCCGAGTAAAGATATACTAAAGAGAAGTTATCTGTAGAACGCAAATCTCCTGTCCCGTCCGGTTGAGAAAACGTTTCTTTTATAAGTCTGCCGTTAGCATCGTAAAGCATATTAACCGTAACGGTGTTTTGGTTGTTTAAGTACGTTCTTTCGACAATTTGACCGAGACCGTTGTAAGTAAACGTAGCTTTATTGCCATATTGTAAAAGGTGGTTAACTCTATTCCAAATTATGCTATTGTCTTTATATTTGGTAGGATTTCCGTAACTGTCGTATTCGCAAGATCCACCGTTTATAGAAGACATTTGGTCTTTCCAAACGTTATTATAAGAAAAGATTTCTTGCGTTGATTCTGCAAAGTCGGTAACGTTATCAAGCGGATAAGCGGTTTTTTGTATTATATTGCCACCATTATCATACGTGTATACGTAAGACTTATCAAAATACGGATTGTCTTCTACGTAATAATTTTATCATTATATAGCTTTTTTGTCAATAGTAAAATGGAAAAGCGAACCCGCATAAAGCAGATTCGCAAAATTATAAAATAAATAAGTTTTGTCAAAAGTCCATTTAGATCAATTTATTAATCTTCTAATAATATTTGTATGATTTTTTCTTTCGGTAAAACACTTTCATATAATGTACCATAATGTTTTAACAAATATTTTTTCCCTTCTTTAAAAGGAGGAAAAATTCTTAAATCGAAATTTTCATTTAATATTTCAATTAACTGCTTTTTCTCATAATTTAAATATTGACACGAGTATCCATCATTTTCAGTAAAATAAAATCTATTTCCCGCATCTGGCGTACGTGTCGCTAAACCTCCTCTATCAATAACATATGGTTTTTCAAACTTACCCAACCAAAAGTCGTAATTCAGATAAAACACATCGCCAAAATAAGATTTTTGAACATATATTTCACACAAAAAATCATTTGACTTCAAAAAATATCTAACACCTTTTTTCTCAAACCCTTTTGCCTTAAAAAAATTCTTCACAATTTCTTCAAACTCTTTTCTTTCCACAAGTTACCTCCTAACGATACTTGGCATAAAATTGTAGCATTTTGTAACAATTTCCACCGATTACATCTTCATATCGCAATAATTGCTTAACTCCTCTTATTAAAGAACGTCTATTAAATGGTTTTAACTCAATTAAAGCACGTGTACCTTTGTTATAATAATCTGGTCTAATTCCTGCATATTCTCCGAATTCTTTTCCTGGGATTTTAAACATAAAACCTGTATGGATATTTATTCCTAAGATTCTTCTGTTTTCTGCTAAATTATCTAATTTATTAATATTCGATAACGCCTCATTTGTAAAATTTGTTGCCCTAGAAAATGATATTATATCTAACCCATATTCTGCTAGTTTTGCTCTATCTCCTATTTTTATTGCATCCAAAGCATCATCTGATATATCAGCTACTTTAGCAACAACCCTATAACCTTTTACAGTTTCTCCTAAACCTGTTGCAAATGGAATCAAATCCAAAGCATCACCAGCAAGTCCAGCCCATGCCCATACATCTAATGGGTTAACGACAACTTCTACAACACTAGCCGCAAGTGATAATATATCAAATACTGTTTCAATCCAGTGACCACTAGGATCCGCACACATAATCGGATTGTTCAAACAGTATGTATATAAGTTTAACCCATTGATTGATATTGGATCTAAGTATTCTATTGTGTCCGGGCTTATAAAACGACCTGTCTGCGGATCGTAGTAACGAGTCTGTAAATGGTATAAAGATAACTCTTTATCGTAGTAATATCCACGGTAACGGTATGGGTTACGATTTGCTAAATAAGAACAAGAAATTGGGCTTTTACTTTCCGGAGACGTTGTCTGAGTAAACGGAAGAGAATGAGAAGGTGCTCCATATGGCGTATACGTATACTTGACTATTGTATCTCCCGCAGCATTGCGTAGTCCTATTACGTCACCAAAAATATTTTTTAAGTAATAACAAGTATAGCAATTATCTTGTGTGTAAAAATCGTAATACTTAAAACCTATTAATTCTTTGCCTGAGTATAAATAAACCAAAGTATAGTTGTCTAATTTACGAATGTTTTCTCCTGTAAGAGTCGTTAAGTTTTCTTCCGTAGGGGTTTGCTTGCGTTGTTCTGCTATAAGCTTTCCGTTTGGATCGTAAACATACTTTACAGTAGCGTTACCGTAATTATTTACGTAATCTTTTTGGATAATTTGACCAAGACCGTTATACGTAAACGTGGTACTACCATATTGTTTAAGTTGGTTTATCTTATCCCACGACAAATTATTGCCTTTATATTGGGTTGGGTTACCGTATCCGTCGTACGTTATTGTGTACGATTCTATTACGTTGCCACCAGAACCTTTTTTCTCGTAAGACGTAAGTTGATCCTTCCAAGGGTTTTCGTAATGATAATCGGTCGATTCTAATAAGAAATTTAAATTTCCGGTAGAATAATAGTAGAAAGATTGGTTTGTGATATTGCCGCCGTTGTCGTACGTATAAGTATAGGACTTATAAATAGAGTTGTCGTCGACACGTATAAGACGATTGAGATTATCGTAATGATACGTACACGCTAAAGTTCCGTCTATAGTAACGGTTTTAATATTTCCGTTGCCGTCGTAAGTGTATTCTTCTTGTCTAAACTGCTCATCGTTTGTGTTAGAATACTTTACACTGCCGACTAAAGACGTAGAGCCTGCCGTCGGAACACTTCTGGGAAGATAAGAAATTTCTTTAACGGTTTTATTATAATGTTCAGTATCCGTTATTAAGTTTACCTCTAACGTTGATTTTTCTTTTCTTCCAATATCGTCGGTTTTTGTAGTTGTAGATATAACGTCCGTTGTAGGAGAAATATCTTCTGCACAAATTTCGTAATATTGAACGTTTCCGGAATACGTTTCTTTACTCTCTTCGAATTCCGTTGGGTTATCTATAACGTTTTTATCTCCTAAAATCGGATAATAAATAGATTTTACTTCTACCGGAGAACAAGTGTTATCTAAAACGTTATCCACGGATAAATTAAACGTCGTTTCGTTTTTGTTTATCGTAACGATGTCATTATTTGCTTTAGACACAGATCCATCGTCTTTATAATAAAAATATTCCGGTTTTCCGCTTACTATTCGCTTACGCAAAGGACTGTTTGCGTTTATCTTTAAAATAGGATCGTTAGGATTTGTAACGTTTGTCAAAGTATCCGTGTCATTATCGCAATAGATATTCATTAAATCTATCGTTTGAGCGTCTTTACCCGACTTAATAACTCTACCGTATTTGTCGTATTCGACAAATACTCCCGGATCGTTAGAATAATTTACGGTAACGTTTTGGGTTGAGCCATTTTCTGAATACGTATTAGTTATGCGGAAACGCGTATGCCCAAGATTAGTAAAGTTATGATTTATTTGGTTGTATCCGTCATACTGGAATGCATTGGTAAAACCATTGTGTTGATATGCAGATATTTTTCTGTCAATATATCTTATTATCTCGTTAGTACAGCCGTTTGCACTGACGGAAGCCAAGTCGTCTACGTCGTACGTATAAGTGTATTCGCATCCGTTAGGGTCTGTTACCTTGGTTAAATTTCCAAAGGCGTCGTATTCGTAACGAGTAACGTGAGTTTTATCTTCTACGTAAGAAGTTTCGGTTTCTAAAAGCTTACCTTGTTCGGTATAAGTAGAAGAAGAATATTGTCTATAGTTTGTAACGTCAGAATAAGGGTCTATGGTTGTTTCTGTAATGTTGCCGTAAGAATCAAAAACGTTATCCGTAGTTTTTAAATTGTCAAAACTGCTTACCAAATTTTCGTATCTATCATATCCGTTACGATATAAATGATGAACGCTTTATCCATGACACATTTTTATTTGTTTATT
>JAZNFL010000094.1:0-2451 GCA_045589135.1 Christensenellaceae bacterium | reverse complement strand
AACTTTTTTCTTGTTTTCAAGAACGAGCGCCTTCCCCGTTTCCATTTTTCTCTTTTGGTAATATTCCGAAAGAGTCTTTCCCGTGGTTTGTTTAAAAAGACTAGAAAGATATCCGTAATTATAATTAAATTTAGGCGCAAGTTCTTCTAATTTTTTAATTGAATATATATGGGTGTCTATATAATTCATCAGTTGCATACATAAAATTTCAGATTCCGAAACGTTTGATGCGTGACGTGGCGCGTTGCTAAAATTACGTATCGTGTACACGAGAATTAGGTGAAAAACGTCGCATAGGGCGCTTTGTGAGTGCGGTTGCCCTTCTAAAGTGAACTCTGAAATGGCGTATTCAAGTAAGCGAGAAATTTTTTCGTCTTGAAATATCCGCTTATCGCCACCCCTATAATTTTGTGTAATATTTTTCAAGTCTTTAGATAAAGCCTTGTGCGTACAGTAAAAAGAGAAGAAATCGTACTCTAATTTCACACCTTTATCTGCTTTGATTTCGTGTATATCACAGGGGAAAGATAAATATACGTCCCCCGTTTGAACAACGGTATCTTCGCCGTTGGTTGTAATTGTTCCGCATCCACCCGTTACTACGGTTAACTCAAACCAATTAAGGTGGGGGTGAGAAGGTATAATTTCCGTCATTTCGCAATATCTTCGTCCTACTTGCAAAAGATGAACGGTTGCAAATTTAACGGGATTTTCCACGTAGTGTTTAACAAAGTGATAGCGTGTTTTGTTTTCTGACATATCAATTCTCCTATCTTTATTATAAACAATACTTCCGATTTCGTCAATTTTATTGACAAATAAAGTTAAATAAAAAAGTGTCATTTATTAAATAATATGAAAAAATGACAAATTTTACATGAACTTTTGCCATTTACATGCGAACCGCATTATTATATAATTAAGTCAAGAACTTAAAAAGGAGAAATATTATGACGGTTGTAGCAGTAATTGGATGCGGAAGAATTTCCGATATGGCGCATTTTCCAGCACTTTCTCAAATGAAGAACGTGAGAATTAAATACGCTTGCGATTTATTGATTGAAAAAGCAGAGGAGAAGAAGAAAAAGTATCCTAAAATTGAGCAAGTAATTACCGATTATAAAATTGCATTGGCAGACGAAGAAGTTGACGCCGTATTCGTTTTAACGCCAAACTACGCTCATTACACAATCACTATGGATTCTTTAAAAGCGGGTAAGCACGTGCTTTGCGAAAAGCCTATTACGGTCAATTACGAACTTTCCGTAAAGATGGCGCAAGAAGCGGAAAAACAAGGAAAGATTTTAGATATTGGCGTTTGCAATCGCTATCAAAAATCGGTAGAGATGTTGCGCGAGTGGGCAGATGAAGGAAAGTTCGGTAATATTTATCACGTATATTGTTCTTTCCGTGATTTTAGAAATATCCCCGGTCTTGGCGGTGCGTTTACAACGAAATCGCAATCGGGCGGAGGTGTTTTAATAGACTGGGGAATCCATTTCCTTGATTTAATTTTGTACGTGCTTGGCGGAGCAAAGATTAAAAGTGTAACTTGTGATGCGTACAGCGAAATGGCTAAGGATATGAAATCGTACAAATACCACGGAATGTGGGCGGAAGACACTTCTAATATTGAAAACGGAACAAACGACGTAGACGATTTTATAACCGGGCATATCCGTACCAACAAGGCAAGTATCTCGTTCAACGGCGCATGGGCGCAAAACATCAATAAATACGAACTTTATATTGATTTTTTAGGGGATAAAGGCGGAGCAAGGCTTACCTACGGCGGAAAATTTGAGTTTTACGACGGAAAAACTCTTGAAACGGTAAACCCTGAATATGATATTCCTAATATGTATCTATGTGAAGACACGGCGTTTATTCAATCAATAGAAACGGGTGTAAAAGACAAAAATAACATTGAAAACATATTAGAAAGTATGAAACTTTTAGATGCGTTGTATAGGTCTGCAGAGCAAAAAGGGGAGATTAAATTTTAATGAAAACAGTTGGCTTTATTGATTATTTTTTAAACGAGTGGCACGCAAATGAATACCCTGCAATGATAAGGGATTATAACCAAAAACACGGAACGGACTATCAGTTTAAATACGCTTGGGCGGAGATTGACGTGCCGGGTGGGGCAACAACTAAAGAGTGGTGTAAAAATTATGACGTCGAGCCTTGCGCCACAATAGAAGAACTTTGCAAAAAGTGCGACTGCGTGTTCGTTTTAGCGCCGTCAAATCCCGAAAAGCACCTTGCTTACGCCGAAGAAGTTTTTAAATGCGGAAAAAACCCTTATATAGATAAAACTTTTGCGCCCGATTATCAAACGGCAATGCAAATTTACGACCTTGCTGAAAAATACGGCGTAAAAATTTTCAGTACTTCGGCTCTTCGCTACGCCGACGAAATTAAAGATTATAATGAAAATGCAAAAAC
>JAZNFL010000093.1:0-3608 GCA_045589135.1 Christensenellaceae bacterium | reverse complement strand
TTTAAGACGAACGTCCCAACAACCCTCTTTACCGGGAGTATTTATTCTATAATAATTGTCGAGAGCTAAAGCGTCGTGCATAGGAACTACTACGAGATTGGACTTAGAAGCGTAAGCGACGTCCATTAATCCGTCCCAGAGAGAAGAAACCCCACTTAATCTTTTATTTATTCCGTAATATTTTAAGCAAGATTTTGTAACTTCTTTAACGTGGTTAAATCTCTCTTTATCTATATCTTTAAGATACCCAACCAAAGTATCGTTATCGTGCGTACCCGTATAACAAACGCTGTTTTCGGTTATATTTTTGGGAAGATATGCGTTTGTTTCTCCTCCGTCAAAACTAAACAAAACTACCTTCATCCCGGCAAAACCGGTGTCTTTGATAAGCTCTACGACTCCGTCGTCAATTATTCCTAAGTCTTCTGCTATTACTTTAGTTTTGTCTACGTCTTTAAAAATTTCTCTTCCGGGAGCCTTTACCCACTTTCCGTTTACCGCGGTTTTTTCTCCGTAAGGAACAATCCAAAACCTATCAAATCCACGGAAATGGTCTAACCGTAAAACGTCGTAAACGGATAAGTTTTCTTTAATTCTGTTCTTCCACCACGAATAGCCGTCTTCTTCCATATATTCGTAGTCGTAAACGGGATTGCCCCAAAGTTGTCCGTCCTTAGAAAAATAATCGGGCGGAACTCCTGCAACACACTTTGGCGAATAGTCCTCGTTTAACAAATAATTGTCAGGATTACACCATACGTCAACGCTGTCGTAGGCAACGTAAAGGCTTAAATCCCCTATAAAATAAACGCCCTTTTGATTGCAATATTTTTTTAAGTTTTTCCACTGTTCCCAAAATTCATACTGCAACCACTGCCAAAACAAAACTTCTTCTGCGTTTTCTTTTAACGCTTTTTTTATTGCGGATTCATCACGGGTTTTTAATTCTTCCGGCCATAAATACCACGGCAAAGAATACTTGGTTTTTAAAGCCATATACAAAGCGTAATCTCTATACTTGCCCTTGCTTAAAAATTTTACAAAACCGGAACTGTTGCAATCGAATCTCGAAAAAGCTTTTCTAAGTAAAGGGTATCTCGTTTGATATAATTTGCCGTAATCTATCTTGTCTTCTTTATCGATAGCAGAAATAACTTCTCTAAACGTCAATAGTCTTTTATCTCTTAAAATTTCTAAATCGATAAAGTAAGGGTTTCCGGATATCCCGCAACAAGTTTGATAGGGAGAATCTCCAAACCCCGTCTGAACAAGTGGTAAAATTTGCCAATAACGGTGTCCGCTACTCTTTAAAAAATCCGCAAAAGCATATGCGCTTTTTCCTAACGATCCAATTGCGTATTTAGTTGGTAAAGCCGATATTGGCATTAATATGCCACAACTTTTCTTCATATAAACCTCTTTTGTATTGCTCTACGGCAATTTTTAATAATTTTCGACGATTATTTTTGCGCCTTTTAAAACTTCTTCTTTTGTCGCAAAGCAAGAAAGCCTTACGTAGCCTTCCCCGCCCAATCCAAAACCCGATCCCGGAGTGCAAACCACTCCAAGCTTAAGCAATCTTTCGAAATAATCTACCGAATTAATATTTTTAGGAACTTCCATAAAAACGTACGGTGCGTTACCCGTAAAATATATACCATGCTCTTTTAAAGCTTTAGTCAATAAGTTAAAATTGTTTACGTAATAATCTATATTTTTACCAATTTGAGCCTTGCCGTTTTGTGCAAATATAGCCTGAGCTCGTCGTTGAGTAACGAAAGAAACACCGTTAAATTTACTTTGCTTTGCCCTTCTATAATAATCGTATAATTTTTTGTTTTTTCTTCTTACGACGGTATATCCACATCTAAGCCCGGTAAATCCTGCCCATTTAGAAAAGGAATTTACTTCTACGGCAACGTCTTCCGCACCGCTAACGAGATATATGCTTTTAGGTTTATCGTCCGTTATAAATTGAGAGTACGCACAATCGTAAACTATTATAGCGCCTACGTCTTTTGCGTAATCCACCCAAGCCTTTAACCCTTTAAGCGTAAAAGTCGCTCCCGTTGGGTTATTGGGTGAACAAATATAAATGACGTCCGGATTATCTTTACTGTTTGGCAAAGGCAAAAAATCGTTTTCTTTATTGCAACTACTGCAAATTATTTTACGCCCCGCCAATAGATTTACGTCTCTATACGCAGGATAAACGGGATCGAAAATCAATACAACGTCATTACAAGAAAACAATTCCGATAAAAACGCAAGATCGCTTTTTGCTCCGTCCGTAACAAAAACCTCATCACTACTTATCTCAACGCCTAATTCTTGGTAATATCCTTTTATATCGTTTCTTAAAAAATCGTATCCAAGTTCGTCGCCGTAACCCTTAAACGTCTTTTGACAAGACATTTCTTCTACGGCTGTTATCATGGCGTTTTTTACTTCTTCGACTATCGGTAAAGTGACGTCGCCTATTCCTAAACGACATAAATCATTGCCGGTTTTACTTTTTACGTGTTGACTAATTCTATTAGAAACGTAAGCAAACAAATAATCTTTTGGCAGTAGAGAAAAGTTTTCGTTTAAGCTCATATCTCAAACTCTCCACTGCAAATCTTTACTGCAGTGCCTGTTAAAAACACCTCTTCTTTTTCGACGGAAACCATAAGTCTTCCGCCCTCTGTCACGACCTCTACCGAGCCTTCTTTTAAAAGCCCTAAGCGTATTCCGGCAAAAACGCTTGCACACGCCCCCGTTCCACAAGCAAGAGTACGACCACTGCCTCTTTCGTAAACGTACATTATTATTTTTTGTGGAGAAACGACTTTTACGAATTCTGCGTTTACTTCGTTTTTAAAAGATAAATTACACGTAAAACTTTTACCTTTTGATATTAGTTTTTGCGGATTTTCCGTAAATATTACACAATGTTCGTTTCCTACGTCAACACCTGTATATTGATAAATCTTTCCTCCGACAAAAACCTCTCCCTTGCCGTTTTGACTTAAAGACAAATCTTTTAATTTAACTTTGCCCATATTGACCTTATATACGCCACTATAGGGCTTTTGAATGCACGTTTCTACCGTTTTTACACCACAATCGGTGTTTATCTCGTAAACGTGTTTTAAAGCCTTTTGAGAGAGCAAATAAGCTACTCCTCGTATTCCGTTACCACACATTTTGGCACGATTTCCATCAGCATTAAAAATTTTTATTACTGCGTCGTAACAAAAATCCTCTTTGACGACTATAAGTCCGTCGCTTGCTATTCCAAAGCGTTTATCAGAAACCTTTTTTGCTATTTTGCCCCACTCCGCATCCGTAAGACCACAGTCTTTTACGTAAACGTAACTGTTGCCCGCTCCATGAATTTTTACGAATTTCATAAAACCTCCGTTAAGCGGAAAAATGCAACAACGTTTTTTATTATAACACATTTATTCCGCTTGTCAATAGTATTTGTAAAAATTTACCGACGCATTTTTTAAGTTTTTTTCTATAATTTATAACGTGCGCTTTTACATTGTATGCCACAAAAAGAAATTTTTTGCAAGATTTAAACGCAATTAGTTTAAATTTTTACAATAAAATATTGCAAA
>JAZNFL010000092.1:0-5355 GCA_045589135.1 Christensenellaceae bacterium | reverse complement strand
AACAAGAAGAGTTGCCGGAAGAACTTACTAACGCCGTCGAGATTGGCGAAGAAGAAGTAGTAATTGCCGGAGGTAAAAAGGTAAAAAAGCAAAAACAAGAATCGGGCTTTACAGATTTTAAGCAAAAAGGCATAGAACTTGCAATTGCGATAGTATTTGGCGTGTTGCATCTTGTCTTTACGGACGAAATGGTAAAATACTTTCTCGTAATGATTGCTTTTACCGTTTCTGCTTACGAGATAATATACGATGCAATTAATTACGTTTCGAACAAAAAATTTATAAGCGCACCCCTTCTTACGACTTTAGCGTGTTTGGTAACACTTATATGCGGTAATGCTTTCGGGGCGTATATAATAGCCTTTACTTATACTGCAGTAAGTTGGATTGCAGAGGGCATAAACCGTTTAACCGGTGGCAATTTTGCATCTTACGTATGGTTTAAAAACGGTCAAGTAAACAAGTTAGAAAAAGACAAAGAACAACCTGTGGCATTACAAGACGTAAAGGTTGGAGACAAATTGGTTTTAAGAGCAGGGGATAAGGTTGCCTTCGATTGTATGGTAGAAGAAGGAACGGCAGACGTAAAAGAAAATCTTTGGGACAAAAAGAGCCAAGTTATTACAGTAGAAAAAGACGCTTTGATAACGACAGGTAGTGCAATAGAAAGCGGAGAAGTCGTAGCCGTTGTAAAAACTCTCTTTAAAGACACCGATTTTTATTCTGTATATAGCCGTGTAGAAAAATCACAAGAATACAAATCTCAAACTATAATAAGCGTAGAAAAATACGCAACCGTGTTTAACGTGTTCGTTTTGGTTTTAGCACTTCTCGTCGCCTTCGTTCCTCCAATTTTCGGAAATTTAGAATTTGGAGAACTTTTACCTGTTTGGGCACAAAGATCCGTATTCGTGTTATTGACGGCAGATATTTTGCCGATCGTACAATGCTATATAAAGGTGTGGTTTAACGCTCACGTATATTGCGAAAACAACGATATAGTCGTTTTAGACACTCAAAAAGCAAGGGAGGCTTGCAAAACAAATTTAATCTTTATAGAAAAATCCCCCGTGCTTTCTGACGGAAAATTTAACTTAAAGACAGTTTATCCCGCAAGCGAAGAAGCAAGGGTTTTAGGTCTTATAAACAAGGCTACGGTAAACGGAATAACTTCTACAAATTATCCCGTTAGTTTAGAAGAAAACGGAAAGACCATAACGATAGGATATAAAAAGCAGTTAGAAGAAAAGGGTATTGCCGCTTTGGACGTAGACGATTTTGGCATAGTATTGCACGTTGCCGTAGGCACGGATTATATAGGATGCGCCGTTTTTACCGAAGAAGTAAAAGAAGACTCTATAGGTGCAATGGCAGAACTTAGAGATTTAAAGGTAGAACAAGAAGTATTGCTTTCATCCGTTTCTAAAGAATACACCACTAAGTTCCGCAGAGAAATGTCTATGTATAATTCTTTTGGAGAACTCTCTAACGAGCAAAAATTAGAAAAGATAAAGACTTTAAAGGACAAAGATACAGCCGTTTACGTAGGGGATTTACAGCCGGAAGAAGCCTATAAGATAACTTTTGGAAAGATCGATTCTTCTACCGTAGTTAAAATTACTAACGGAGAAATCTCCTATCTTCCTTTCTTCTTTAAAATCTTTAAAAATGCAAGCAAGTTGGCAAAGGCAGGAGTCGTCGTTTGCATGATGGCAAAGATACTTTCGTTTGCGTTGGCTTTCGTTGGGGTTAGCTTATACTATGCGGTTGGGCTCTTTGCGTTGGCTTCTTTAATAACGTCGATACTTCCTTTTTTGGGCTTAAAGCCTGCTAAATAATTTAATATCTATATAAAAGAAAAGCGCGCTATATTTCGCAAAAGCGAAAGGTAGCGCGCTTTTTTTGTTTTTAAATACCATTACTTATAGTCGAATTTATAATTATCTACGGTTTTGGTATATTTTACAGTTTTGTTTTATTTTTAGCTGTATAAAACGATTTTATAAGCCTTCTATCGCCGTTTGATTTTATAAAATCTTTAGGCGTTGTAATCGGCAAAATTAAAACTTAAAATTTTTAATTTTTTAAAGATTTTCTAAGTTTGTTAGGGGATACGTTTTCGTATTTTTCGTAAGTTTTGATAAAGTGAGAGGTGTCGAAGAATCCCGTGCTTACGGCTATCTCGGAAATGCTTTTGTCCGTTTCGATAAGCAATTTTTTAGCTACGAGTATGCGATAGTGGTTTACGTAAGACATAGGGCTTTGTCCCATGTATTTATTAAACTTTTCTAAAAGCGTCGTTTTAGCCATAAATCCTTTTGCGCAAAGGTCGTCTAAAGAGATTTTTTCCGCATAGTGTTGATGTACGTAATCGACTATGGATAAAATAGCCAAGTCAGTTTTATTGGATTGGTTTTCTTGAGAGGATAAAAACTGTCTGTTGTATTCAGTACAGAGCTCACTTATAATTATTAAAGTTTTAGCGTAGCTTACAAGGTGTTTGGAGATAATTTCTTCTTGCGGACAGTGAGCTAAAGAGGCACACAACAAACGCAAATCTTTAAATAAACCATAAAATTTTTGATATTCTTCGTTTTCTACGTGGAAAAACGGAATGTCTGCGTTTACGTTTCTCATTTTGTAATCGGCGTTAAACAAAATGCCGAAAGCCGACAGCATGTTTAAGTCGTTGTAGTATTTACTAAAAAAGTTTTTGTGTATTAAAATATGGAATACGTTTAAATCTTCTATGTTGTAATATCCGTGGTAGCTTCCGGGTGGGATGACGATAATATCTCCGGGAGTTACTACCTTTAAGGATTTATAGGTATAATGTACTCCTTTTCCACTCACTATAAGATTTAATTCGTAAAAATCGTGAGAGTGCATATTCATATTATAGTTTATATGTAAAAAGCAGTCTACAAGCAAATACGGCCTAGTGGTCGGGAAGCAGTCAGAATAAAACCACGTCGGCTTTTTGTCTAAGGGTAATTTTTTTGGGTACATTTGGTTTCTCCTATAACGCAAGCAATCTTTTTTATGGAAATTTAATCGCTCTACCGTTATATAATAACACCAATAAACAAATCTTTCAATACCCTTTTGTAATTTTATGCAATATTTTACACGATTGACGGAAAATTTTACAATACAAACGCAAATATTAGGTGTAAAATTTAATTATAGACCAATAGGAGGATTGACGATGAAAGGTTATAAGAGAATAAAACTTATTTTACTTTCTATGATATGCGCAATATGTACGATTGCGTTTTGTATGACGGGTTGCGGTCAACAAGACAAACCCAAAGACACGACGCCACCGGTAATATACGCATCTGCTTATTCTGATATATTCGTTGGGGACGAGGTAGAAGTTAAAATTGCCACGGCGCTGGATAACGTAGACGGACAAATTAAGACTACGTATAAAGTTTACGATCCCGAAAACTCAGAAGTAAGCGTGACAAACGGAGTATTTACCGCTTCTTTAAAGGGTAGATATAAGGTTGTATATACGGCGATAGATAAAGCCGGCAACAAAAACACGGTAGACGTCTATATAACTTGTACGGTAGCCGAAAAAGACCGCACGGCTCCGACGATAACGGTTTCTTCTACGACGGTAGAAGTAAATGCGGGAGAAGATTTGGTTCTTCCTACAATCACCGCCACCGACAGCGTCGACGGAGAACTAAGCGTGTTTATTAAGGCTAAAAGGGCGGACGGCAAAGAAATAGGTCATAACGAAATTTCTACCATCACCCAATATCCCGGAGAATATCTCTTGACGATAAGTGCTGCTAATTCGGCATTGTTGACTGCAGAAAAGAAGATATACGTAACGGTAAAAGACGTAGCTAAAAAGATAGACGGGGTGGACGGAGAGATTTTTGACGGAGAATACTTGGGAGGACAACAAGGCAGATTTGCAGGAAGCAGAGATTTAGAATACGTAAACTTTAATCTTATGCGTATGCAAGACGGACTTAAATTTGCCTTTGATATAAGCCAAGATACAGCCGTAAATAAAGACGAAAGAATAGAAATTTTTACAGACACAAAAGGGTTGTCCGAATATCCTCTTTCGGCTTCTTCTTTTAGATTGTTTTTATACGCAGACGGAAGAATAGAATACTTTATCGGCGGAAACGCTTCTAATTATTGGGCGGACTTAAATAAAGAAATTTCTTTTGACGACAAGGCTGTTACGGTAATTAAGCTTGGACAAGGTACGACTTTACAAAGCGGAAATACCGACGACAACGGTTGGGTTATGGAAGCTTTCGTTCCGTATTCCTTAATAGGGGCTAAAGCAGACGAAGTTTTGTATTTTACCTTAGGTATGGTCAGAGAAGGAGATACTTCTAATTGGGATGGTTGGAACGATATAGGGATATTCCCCGATCCTTCTATTCCGGCAAAATTCGTAGAACTTTCTACAGAAGGTAAAATCTTTAACACCAACAGACTTTACACCGTAAACACGCCACACGTTGACGGAGAGGCGACAGAAGAGTTTTATTCTTCGGATAACGTAACTACTACGGTAGTCGGCGGATTAAGAGGATTAGAGAGCGCAAAGATAAAAATTTACCACGACGTGCAAGGTTTGTACGTGGCGTTTGACGTAAACGACGACAAAAAGGTAAACAATTACGACAGAGTAGAAATATGTTTACACGTAGGCACGGCAGACAGTTATTTGTCACCCGTTAAGGATTTTCAATTTTGGATTCAGGCGAGTGGGTTTATGCAGGTAATTAAGGGAGATAGAAGATCCCATATAGAGTTTATTCCGTTAGAAACGGTCAGACCGGAAGTCAAAGTAAAACTCCACGAAGGCACGACTTTAGGAGATAACACGGACGAAGACAACGGATACTATGGAGAACTTTTTATTCCGTATTCTTTTTTTAGTAGATACAGCGTAAACGCTAACGTTTCTTCGAGAACTCGTCTTGGCGTAACCTTTGGTATGTGGAGAGCCTCTACGTCTTATATGACGACCACCAATTGGGGCACCGATCCAAACAAAGATTGGGACGGTTGGAACACCGTCAACTACAACAACGTATTCTGCGATCCTTTATATCCTAATACTTACGCAATACTTATGCCTAACGGCAATTTAGTTTCTCCAAGCGAAGAAATAGAAGAAATCGGCACGCCGACCGATCCGTCGGTAGACGGCATTTTGGACGAAGAATTTTGGACGACGGACAAAACGGCTTCTTTACAAATAAACAAGACGGAAGAACTCGACGGAATTACGACTTTAATATATAGAGATCAACTTGGTATAAGAGTTGCCTTTAAGGGCGACGCCAAAAAGATAACTAAGAGAGATGC
>JAZNFL010000091.1:0-2604 GCA_045589135.1 Christensenellaceae bacterium | reverse complement strand
ACCGCTTGGCCTCCGACTTCGGTTGGCAAACCTTTCAATGAGCCTTAAGGCTCAGCCAGTATTATGCCCTTGAAGGGCCAGTGCATACCACCAGTTCAACTGGTGGTTTTGATTTTGGGCAAATATAAAAACTGTGTAAATGATTGTTAGAGATGGTTAGTCTTTGCTTATATATTTCCCTAAATATAGCTAAATATTTTGCCTAAATATATAGAGATATAAATTTATTGTTTTTATATAGCAAGAGAAAATTTAAACAAAATAGAAGCTCGGCAAACAAGCCGAGCTTTTTAAATAGTAATAAACTAAACTTAAATTAAAACTTTAGATAAAAATTCTTTTAATCTTTCGTCTTTAGGATTTGCAAAAAGTTCTTGCGGGGGAGCGGATTCTTTAATTACTCCTTCGTCTATAAATACCACTTTAGAAGCAACTTCTTTTGCAAAACCCATTTCGTGGGTAACTATTACCATCGTCATGCCTTCGTCGGCTAATTCCTTCATAAGAGATAAAACTTCTCCAACCATTTCCGGATCGAGAGCAGAAGTTGGTTCGTCAAAAAGCATAACTTCCGGATTCATATTAAGCGCTCTTACTATTGCAATACGCTGTTTTTGTCCACCGGAAAGGGTAGAAGGATAATCGTCTTTTTTATCCAAAAGACCAATTCTTTCCAAAAGTTTTTCTGCGTCTGCCGTTGCTTCCTCTTTTGTCTTTATTTTAAGTTTTATAGGAGCTAACGTCATGTTTTCTAAAACGGTAAGATTGTTAAAGAGATTAAAGTGTTGGAAAACCATTCCCATACGTCTTCTTGCTAAGTTTACGTCTATAGAGTTTTCTTTATACTTTGCTTTAACTGCTTTTTTAAATTCACTGCCTTCGTGTTTTTTAAGCAAATCTTCTTTTTTTATCTTTGCGATTATTTCTAGTTCTAATTCTTGGTCGGATAAGCCGTTTTCGTTTAAACTAGTTGCTTCTGCATAAAGTTTTTTATACGTATTAGAAAGTTTAATTACGTCGGGATGAAGATACGGATCGATTGGGGTGATGAGCTTTTTGCCCGTCCAATCGCCTTTTTTGTTTGTAGTGTCGTCTAAAGAAATTTCTTTATCAGAATTAATCCAAATTTCTCCGTAAGTGGGTTCTTCCAATAAGTTCATACAGCGTAAAAGCGTAGACTTTCCACTTCCGCTTGGTCCGATAATTACTATTCTTTCTCCTTTGTTAATCGTGCAAGAAACCCCGTTTAAAACACGCAATTTATCGAAATATTTATAAATATTTTTAACTTCTATCACTTGCTTTAAACCTCCTTTCTAAGAGTTTTACTAAAAGTGTAATTATCATAACCAAAATAATATAAATAACCGCCATAGACAAATAAGGAATTATAAAGTCGTAAGAGTTACTTCCAATTTTTTGGAAAGCAGTATAAAGGTCCATTGCTCCGACGAAAGAAACTACCGACGTTTCTTTTATAAGAGAGATAAACTCGTTACCGATAGTAGGCAATATGTTTTTAATTGCTTGCGGTATAATAATTTTTATCATCGTGGTGGGGTAGTTAAGACCCAAAGCTCTGCCGGCTTCCGTCTGCCCTATATCTACAGAGTTTAGTCCGCTTCGGATAATTTCGGATTCGTATGCGGCACTGTTAAGTCCAAAAACTATACAACAAATTACGACGCTGTCAACTATTATTCCAAACATTGGAAGCAGTACGTATTTCGTTATAAGAAGCTGTACGACGACAGGACTGCCTCTAAAAAATCCAACGTAAATTTTGCATATTTTATCTAAAATTTTAATTACGACGTTATTTTGCGGGGCACATTCTATCGCCGCTATAATTATACCTATCAAAAGACCTATAAATAAACCGCTTACTGCTATTACAAGAGTGTTTTCTAAACCTGTAATAACTCTTTTATATCCGCCTTTATCTATTAATACCTTGATAAATTCTTCCCATTTAATTTTAAAATCCATAATATTTTAATCCCTATAAACGCAACAAAATCCTCGCCGATAAGGCGAGGGTTTTGTATAAAACAAAATTATTTAAAAGTTAAAATTTACGCTACTACGACGCCGTTCTTTTCGCCCTCTCCGTTAAAGTATTTGTTAAGGATAGTTTGGAAAGTTCCGTTGTCTTTAATTTCTTGTAAGAAAGCGTTAAACTTAGTAAGAAGGTTAGGGTTGCCTTTGTTTACTGCAAACGCATATTGTTCTTCGGTAAGGTTTACGGTAATAACTTTAACAGCGCCGTTTTGAGCAGCAGCAATTGCTTGAGCAGGAGCAGCGTCGACAACAACGCAAGCGAGTTCGCCGTTCTTCATGGATTCTACTGCAAGAGCAGCGGATTCGAAACCGGTAGGATCTACGTTAGCAAAACCGGTAAATCCCCAATCTTCGTCGCCGGAAACGTAAAGTTCGCTAGTCGTTCCGTTTTGGAAGCCGACTTTAGTTCCTTGAGCGTATCCGGAGATAACTGCTTCTACTTCTGCAACGGTAGTTAATCCGTCAAAAGAAGTGTCGTCTGCTTTAACGATTATATGTTGATATGCATCGTAATAAGTATCGGTAAAGTTTACAACTTTAGCT
>JAZNFL010000090.1:0-1755 GCA_045589135.1 Christensenellaceae bacterium | reverse complement strand
TATTTACTTAGATTATTGTTATTTGCTGTACAAAAAAGATTATCAAATATAGCCGTCTGTTGCGTTTTAATTTATACTAATTGACTTATTTACGTAATGCGTATTTAGCAAAAGTGGAAAAATATGGAAGAAAAAAGATTTGTTTTACATTCTAAATATAAGCCCACGGGGGATCAACCACAAGCGATAGAAAAACTCTCTCAAGGAATAGAAGACGGTTTACGAACGCAAGTTTTGGTTGGTGTTACAGGTTCTGGTAAAACTTTTACTATGGCAAACGTAATAGAAAAAGTTCAACGTCCAACCTTGGTTATCGCCCACAATAAGACTTTGGCTGCGCAACTTTGTAACGAGTTTAGAGAGTTTTTCCCGGAAAACAGGGTGGAATACTTCGTTTCGTATTACGACTATTATCAACCGGAATCTTATATTCCGCAAACGGACACTTATATAGAAAAAGACCTATCTATAAACGACGAGATAGACAAGCTTCGTCACAGCGCAACAAGTGCTTTAGCGGAAAGAAAAGACGTAATAGTAGTTGCGTCGGTTTCTTGCATATACGGCTTGGGAGCACCGGAAGAATACTATGCTCTTTCTATTTCTTTAAGACCGGGCATGGTTATGGATAGGGATGATCTCATGGCAAGACTTGTTGGTATTCAGTACGAGAGAAGAGATATAGACTTTCAGCGTTCGTCTTTTAGAGTTCGCGGGGACGTCATAGAAATTTTCCCTGCTTCTCAAACAGAAACGGTAATACGTGTAGAGTTTTTCGGGGACGAAATCGACAGGATTTGCGAAACGGAATTCGTCACGGGCAAAATAATTTCTACCTTAAAACACGTCGCTATTTTTCCTGCATCGCACTACGCCGTAGGCAGTCAAAAAATGGAAGACGCTTTAAAGGTAATAGCCACCGATATGGGAAACGAAGTAACTGCTCTTAAAAATGACGGTAAACTTTTAGAAGCCCAAAGACTTTTACAAAGAACGAGTTACGACGTCGAGATGATGAAGGAAATCGGCTATTGCAGTGGTGTAGAAAACTATTCGAGATATTTTGACGGAAGAACTCCTGGAGAGCCACCTTTTACTCTTTTGGATTATTTTCCGAAGGATTTTATAGTTTTTATTGACGAAAGTCACATGACGCTACCTCAAATACGCGCAATGTATAACGGGGATAAGGCAAGAAAGACCAATCTAGTAGAATACGGATTTAGGTTAAAATCGGCATTTGACAACAGGCCTCTTACCTTCGAAGAGTTTGACGAGCGCATAGGTCAATTTATATGTGTTTCTGCAACCCCCGCCCCATACGAATTAAAAATTTCCGGTCAAAACGTAGAACAAATAATAAGACCTACGGGGCTTTTAGATCCAATAATACAAATACGTCCAACAAAAGGTCAAATAGACGATTTACAGGGCGAGATAAACGGAGTAATAGACAGAAAAGGAAGAGTTTTAATTACGACGTTAACAAAAAAAATGGCAGAGAGTTTGACCAATTATTTTAAAGAGCTCGGCTATAAAGTCGGATATATGCATAGCGATATAGACACTTTAGAAAGAATAGATATCATAAATTCTCTTCGCCGTGGAGAAATAGACGTTTTAGTAGGAATAAACCTTTTAAGAGAGGGTTTAGACTTACCGGAGGTAGAACTTATAACAATACTCGCCGCCGATAAAGAAGGCTTTTTAAGAAGCGAATCGGGTCTTATACAGACGATAGGAAGAACGGCAAGA
>JAZNFL010000089.1:0-3254 GCA_045589135.1 Christensenellaceae bacterium | reverse complement strand
AGCAAAAGTTTTAAAATAGTGCTTTTACCTATGCCCGAAAGCCCTGTTACTACTACGAAATCCCCTTTATTTATCGTTAAATTACAGTTTTCTAAAACTAAATTACAAGAGTAACCAAACGATAAATCTTTAAAAACTATCGACTCTAAGCCGTCGTAAACGGAAGGATTTACATAAGACACGTCTTCGCTTGGCATTTGTTCTATTTCTAAAATTCTCTCCGTAGAAGAAAGAACTGCATAATACTTAGGAACGAGAGCCGAAAGACTGCTTATAGGCGCTTGAATCATTCCTACCAAAGATATTATTGCCGTCAAAGAACCATACGTTAAGCTACCTTTATAAATACCGTACGCTCCAAAAACGAGCGCAAATGCGTATCCAAACAAAAATACTGCGTTAAAACAAGCGTTTGTCCATACGAGAAAACTTCTTCTTTTCTTTTTAGCCGAATAGTTTACTTCGAGATTTACGGCGTTCGATTTAGATAAACTTTTTTCTACGGCAAACGCCTTGACCGCTAAAAAATTTTCTACGCTCTCTTGCATATGAGATCTTACGACGTCTTCCGTCGATTGAACTTCTTTATGCAAAGCTTTTAATTTTTTTCTGAAAATCGTTGCAACTATAAATATTACCACGCCGGAAACTGCAAATATAATCGCAAGTGGCCAACACAAGATTAAAAGCAACACGAATGCGCATAAAAGCCTAACGATTAAAAATACGAAAGACGGTATTACTTTAGTTATGCCGTCCACAACCACACGAACGTCTTCCGTCAAACGGCTTAACACTTCTCCGCTGTGTTTTTTAGATACGTCTTTATATCTTTTATTTAAAACGGTTTTAAATAAACTGCCTTTTACGTCCCTTTCTTGACGATTAGAAAGCAGTTCTTCTACAAACTTTGTTAAAGCTGTAAAAATTAGCCTTGCCAAAATAACGCCAACAAAAACTATTACCGCAGTGACAAGTTTATTTTTGTCCGTACTTACCGCCCCGTCGATTACTTCTTTTACGCAAACGGTTGTTATTACCGTCAACGCAGAAGTTATTGCACCGAACGAAATTAAAGCTATTAAGTTGTAAAGGTGAAGTTTGCACCAAGTTTTTAATTTGGCAACGGCACTGTTAGTTTTCACTATTTACCCCTTTTAAATATGTTATTTAAAACTTTAACACAAAAATTTCTACCTCTTACGTATAGGTTTCTAAGTGGAATACAAAAACACCACGTTTTAACCTTAAAACGGTAAAATTTATTTGAATTGCAATCGATATATTTTTCTTTTTTATAATACCCCAAAGCAACTGCAATGACTTCGCTTTTTTTGATATATTCTTTTTGAGTAGTATTGTCGCCCATTATAAAATAGTCGTCTTGTCTTACCTTTAAAACCCTGTGCATACAGTATTTGCCGTCGCCCCTTAAATACAACGCCATGTCGTATTTTTTTAACTCTCCCTTAGGCTTGACAAACTCTATCGTATCTCTTCCTTCTTTTATAAAAGGTCGCATACTTGTGCCTTTGGTCTTGGTATAACAAACGCCTTTATCGTTTAAAATACCACTTATTTTATCGTAATCAATCATCTAAAAAACCCGAAATTCTAATTTTTTCTATAAACTCTTTAACGTCTTGTTTTGCGACTTCTTCTTCGACGTCGTATTCTTTTAAAAGTTCTTTGACGAGAGCTTCTTCGGTAGTTTCTTCTTGAAGAAGATTCCATAAAAACATACCGGCTTCGTTTACGGTAATAAGACCGTTAAAGTTTTTTTGGTTTTCTCCTACGGGGACTATTGCGTTGGTTTCTCCTACTGTTTTTACTACGAAACCTTTTTTAATCTTCATAATTATCCTCCAATGCTTTTCTTGCTATATAAGCCGATTCTACCGTCGGGGTGCATTTAATTTTGCAAACCTTTGCCGTTTTTATTATGCACTCTGCTATATTTAAAAGATTTTGCATATTATTTGCATCGTTTGGACGAAGCGTTTGATTTAAAATAATCAATAAAGCCTCTTTTTCGTTCATTGGTTCTACGCAATTTACAGGGCTTCTTTCTATTTTGCAAAGGGCTTTTAAGATACCCTTAGAGTTTTTACCTAAGTCGTGCTTGCCCTTCCACGGCGTACCGTAAACGATTATTCGTCCGTCTATTTTGCGCAATAATGGTTTATCGTCGTTTAGCACTTCGACTTGCTCGCCAAAAGCCTTTTTCCACATTGACGAGTGTGTGCTTTTACCCGTTCCGCTTGGTGCGGTAAAGGCATATACGTCTTTGCCTATCATTATACACGATGCGTGAAAAACCACTCCGTCGTACCTATCTAAAAGAATTTTAGAAATTTGTCTGAAAACACAAGTGCTCTCGCAAACGTCTTTAGAAAAATCGGGAGCTATTGAACATTCTTTATTTAAAATTTCTTCTGTAATAATTATTTCTTCTTGTGCTTCTTCTTTCGTAAGATAATCCTTTAAAAGTCTTTTACTGTAATCGTATTTTGGATTTATCTCCCACACGACGTCGGCTATTTTATACTTCATAACTTCTCCACTTAGTTCTACTTGTTTTTTACTAAAGTTTTGATGACGTGTCCTGCTATTATAAGCCCGACGACTGACGGAACGAAAGCAACGCTACCCGGCACGGGTTTTGCTCCTTCTTTCTTACCGCCGATAGTTATAGGTTCTTCTTCCGAATAAACCACCGTGAGTTTATCCACGCCTCGTTTGCGGAGTTCTCTTCTCATTACCTTTGCAAGCGGACAAACTTTTGTGTCGTATACGTCGGATATTTTAAACGCCGTAGGATCGAGCTTGTTGCCTGCTCCCATTGCGCTTATTATTTCTACCCCTGCTTCTTTTGCGCTTACCGCAAGTTGAATTTTACCACTGACGGTATCTATTGCGTCTACTATAAAATCGTAGGACTTAAAGTCGAATTGGTCTGCTGTTTCCGGAAGGAAAAAAGTCTTGTGCTTTACTACTTGACACTCCGGATTGACACTCTTTATGCGTTCTTCTATAACGTCTACTTTGTCTTTTCCAACGGTATCCACCGTTGCAATTATTTGACGATTTAAATTAGAAACCGAAACGATATCGGCGTCTACGACTTCTATACGTCCCACGCCCGATCTCGCTAAAGCTTCTACGGTAAAACCACCCACGCCACCTACGCCGAATACTATTACACGACTGCTATTTAGTTTTTTTATCGAACCTTCTCCCAAAAGAGACTCTGT
>JAZNFL010000088.1:0-7321 GCA_045589135.1 Christensenellaceae bacterium | reverse complement strand
AGTAAAATCTGATAAGGGGTTTTATACCCTTTTGGATATTAAGTAACACAAACAATTATTAATTTAGGAGAATCCTATGAAGAAACATCTGACAAAACTCATTACGCTTTTACTTGCGCTCGTTATGTCGTTCGGCGTCTTTTCTGGCTGTGCTCTTATCTCTACCGTTCAGGACAAGGATATGGAGCAAGTTGTAGCAAAAGTTAAGATTTCTGACGACGTTGACGAAACCGTAATATACAAGAGAGATCTCGTATCTTCTTTTAACTCTTACGGTTATACTTACGTTTATTACTACGGTTATTCTGTAGAAGAAACGTTAAATTTATTGGCAGATAGCCTTGTACAAAACGCAATCGTTATTCAATATGCAAAGACAGAACTTGCAGAATATTATAACGAACTTAAAAACGGAGTTGCCGTTTCGGATTTCGATACTGCTTTTTCTACGCAAATAGGCGCTGCTAAGCAAAACCAAACTCTTAACGCAAAGAGCGATCTCGATTTATTCCTTACCGAGTACGAAGTAGCATATGCTAATTATCAAACTCAAACCGGAATAGACAGCATAATCGAATCTTACGCTAAGGAAGAAGAAACCGAAAGCGAAGAAGAAAAAGAATCCGTAACCATTACCGATAGAACGGCACCTGTTAAGGAAGAAGAAACCGCAAGAGAAGAACTTACGGAAGCAGAACTTAAAGAAACCGTTCCTACCGATACGGAATACAAAATTGCTAACAAGACCTTAAAGCTTGACGAAAACGAAGAAGTTACCGTTATTAAGGCAACTTACACCAATCTTTACGACCTTAACTATGCGGTTTATACCACTTACAAGTTCGATATTTCTGACAAGGCAGACAAAAAAGCTTTAAATAAAGGTATTTCTGCTCTTAAAGACAGCGGTATAATTCCTTCTACCGAAAACTATTCCGCTAACGACGTTCTTAAATATACTTACTTTAAAGAAGCTCTCGAAAGCCAAAAAGAAGCTTTAGTCGTTTCTAAGTACGAAGATTACCTTAACGACACTATCGAAAAAGAATTAGACGTCGAAGCTCTTTACGACGAATACGTAGCAATGTATCAAACTCAAAAAGGTTCTTACGAAACTTCTATCAGCGATTACGAAACCGCTCTCGAAGCCGTATCGGAAGATTCTTTCCTCGTATACAACCAATATGCAGGATACGGACACGTTGCTCATATTCTTATAAGCTTCTCGGAAGAACAAAAGGCTGCTATAGAAGATAAAAAGGCAGAAGAAAACGTAACCAACGCTCAAATCGACGCTTACAAAAAGCAACTTCTCGACAGTCTTGTAGTAACCGACCTTAGAAAGAGTTGGGTACAAAACAATCACGGAACTTACGACGAAGTAAACGCAACGTTTACCTTCGAAGACGATTATCTTTATAGTGCGGATCTCGAAGACGCTACGTTAAAGGCAAAAGCAATGGAAAAACTTTCCGTTTTCGGTGGAGATATTATCGGAGCTACTTCTTCCGTAGATAAAGACGAAAACGATCTCAGTGTAACTACTTGGACGTTCGAAAACGTTATTCCGGAAAAAATGCCTTTCGTTCTTTTCTATCAAAACTACCTTACCGATATTTTAGGAATGAACGAAGTATATTATGCAGAAAACGATGCTTCTACTATTGCAACTATCGACCTTACCGACGACGTATATAACGTATTTAAGGACGTAATGTTTGCGTTTAGTGATGCAAACGCAGGTGGATTTGATACCGAATTCGGTTTCTTATATTCTCCATCTACTTCTGCAACTACTTACGTTAAGCAATTTGCTAACGCTGCAAGAGATCTTGTAAATCAAGGAATAGGCGCTTACTCTATCGTAGGAACTGAATACGGTTATCATATTATGGTATGTACCAATAAGGTAGCTGCAGGAAACGATCAATACGTAGAAGACAAAGCTCTTTTCCTTAGCGATATCCAAGCTAAAGAAGGCGATGCTTACCGTTTTAGAAACGTAAAACTCGAAGCTATTCAATCCAGCGAAGTTTCCGTTAAGGCATCAAGCTTTATCAAGAACTTTAAAGACGATATAAAAATCAATAAAGGCGTTTACAAAGATTTATTCTAATAAGGAATGTGGAGGTCAGGGGTAACCTTGACCTCTTATTTTTTTACTAAATTAGTTTACTTAAATGATTTTTAAATTATATAATGACGTATAAGTTTAAAGGAGTTAAAATGGCGAAGTCTTTAGACGTTAAGTTTTATTCTAAATATAAATTAAAAGGCGATACTTTAGAGTTTTCTAAAGAAAATTTATTGCAGTTTAAAGAGGGTAATTTTGCTGATAGATTGTATTTGGTATTGACCGAGCTTTACGGAGAAGTTTTCGAAAAATCCTTGGTAGATAAAGGGGTAAAAAATGCCTTTGCAGATTTAGATTTAACCCTTTTGGAAGTTGACGAGGATAGGTTTTTTTGTGAACTTTTCGGAGAGAATTGCATAGGTTTTTACGAGCTTTGTTCTTCCGTTGCCGTAGAAGTTGTGGGAGAGTTGTGCAAGGACTCGATTTTGGTATATTCGGATAGCGACGTTTATTCTTTATTGACGGCTTTAAGGATTTCTTTAAAAGAAAGAACTCAAGTTAAAGTTTTACTTTTAGAAGAAACTTTAAACGAAGGATACGAATATATAAAAAATAAAAAGGCAAACGCAATAGAAGTCCTAAAGAGCAATAAAAACAGTATAGACAAAGAAGTAAATTTGGAAGAGTATTTGGTAAATTTTGCCAAAAACAATAATATAGAATGTGTTATTTACGACGACGGAATATCTTTAGCCGTTGCTCTAACTACGTTGTATTCTTGTTATTACGACGTGGTAGATGCAGAAGAAAAAGCCGTTATTTTTGCACTTCCTAATTTGGCAGAGTTTTATTGCGCAAGTTTTATAGCCGTTAATTCGGGCTTAAAAATAAAACTGTGTTTTAGTAAAAACGCAGGCGGTAATTTTATTGAGCAAGACAAAATTTTATCGCAGAATAAAGAAGGTTTTAACAGTAAAAGTAAGATTTTAGAAAGAGTTTTTAATACGCAAAATACAGCTTTAGATAATTCTAAGGACTGCGTTTCGTTTGACAGTTTTAAAAGGATAAAGTTCAATAAAAATCTTTACGTCGGCAAATGCGAAGACCAAGAAGCCGAAGATATAATACAAGAGTTTATAGAAGATTACGATTATTTTTTAAGCGCAAACGATAGCAAGAGCTTAAAGTGTGCGTTGGATTTTTACAATACGACAGAAGAAGATTTGCCAATAGTTGCCGTATTTACAGAAAGCCCTTACGTAGACGCTGTAAAGGTTTATAAAATAGCTTGCGAAGAATATTGCAAAGACTATAAAACAGCCGTTAGAAAGCTCAATTTCTTTTCTGCGATAGATGTTCCTAATATATTAAAATAGTAAATTTAGCAATAATTGACGCTTTACAATTAAGACGTTTATCGCTCGAAATAAAACGCCGGAAAAACCCTAAAACGGCGTTGTGTCGCAAAATAGACGTGGTTTTTTATTGGAGATAATTGCTCGAACTATTTAATCTTATAAACTAACACTTAAACAAAAACTAAACCTAACTTATATTGATTTTAAGTTAGATAAGGTATAAAAACAAGTAAAAAATTTAAAAATTAAGAAGGTTTAAATAAATGAAATTTTTAATTAAGCTTTTTATAAAAAACGCCGACGACGTAAATAATCCTAAAGTTAGGAGCGCTTACGGAGTGCTTGCCGGAGTTACGACGATAGTTTTAAACGTTTTAATGTTTATCGGTAAATTTATCGCAGGATTATTGTCTTTTTCAGCAACTATTATGGCGGATGCGTTTAACAATTTGACGGATGCAGGT
Organism: Christensenellaceae bacterium; assembly: GCA_045589135.1. GTDB lineage: Bacteria > Bacillota > Clostridia > Christensenellales > Borkfalkiaceae > CAKQKQ01. The sequence continues at coordinate 3,425 of JAZNFL010000088.1, read as the reverse complement.
TCGTCAGTCGTAACGCTTATCGGGTTTAAAATGGCAGGAAAACCCAACGACTCCGAACATCCTTTCGGGCACGGACGAATGGAATATTTATCGGGATTGATCGTTTCTATGCTTATTATGGTTGTTGGTGTAGAACTGGTTATCAATTCCGTTGAAAAGATTATTACCGGCAGTTTTACGGTAAATTTTACAGTGTTGTCTTACGTTGTGTTAGCCGTGGCGATATTGGTAAAACTTTGGATGTGCTTTTTTAATTATTATTTAGCAAAGAAGATAGATTCGGAGGCTTTAAAGGCGACTACGCTTGACAGTAAGTCGGACGTCGTGGCGACGACTACGGTTTTATTATCTGCCGTTATAACCCAAATAACAGGTTGGACGTTTATAGATTCCTATATGGGGGTGGCGGTAGGATTATTTATCATTTACGGAGGATTAAAGTCTACCAAAGAAATGGTAGACGTCTTATTAGGAACGCCTCCAGATAAAGAGTTTTCTAAAAAAATAATTAAATTCGTCGAGGCTTACGATGGTGTAATAGGAGCGCACGATCTCGTCGTTCATAATTACGGACCGGGAAGACAAATGATTTCCGTTCATGCGGAGATTCCAAACACCATGGATATAAACGTCGCTCACGAACTCATCGATAAAATCGAAGTCGATATGCACAAAGAGTTTAATTGTGGGATAGTAATACACATGGATCCGATAGTCGTTGGAGATCCCATAATCGATCAAGTAAAAGACCAAGTAAAAAAGATTGTAAAAAATATTCATCCGGAGTTTAGTATTCACGATTTTGCAATGACGAAAGGCGAGTTAAGAAGCAATCTAATTTTTGATTTGGTCAGAAACGATAAATGTAAAATGACCGATAAAGAAATTATCGACGTTTTGCGTAAAGAAATAAAGAAATTAAACGAGGGATACGAAATAGTAGTTACCGTAGAACGGTCTTATTGTTGACAATAATCAAAAAAGAATTTATAATATATTATAAAGTTTAATTAAATCGTATTTAAACGAAACCAAAAATAAATTAGAGGTGTAATAATGAAGATAGATATTTTTTCAGGTTTTTTAGGTAGTGGAAAGACTACTCTTATCAAAAAACTCATCAAAGAGGCTTATGCAGGAGAAAAAGTCGTTTTAATAGAAAACGAGTTTGGCGAGATCGGTATAGACGGTGGTTTTTTACAAGACGCAGGAATAAATATTACCGAGATGAACAGTGGCTGTATTTGTTGTAGTTTGGTTGGGGATTTTTCTAAGGCTTTAAAGCAAGTAGAAGAAGGATACAATCCCGACAGAATAATTATCGAGCCGTCCGGAGTTGGTAAACTCAGCGACGTAGTTAAGGCTGTAGAACAAGCAGGATTAAAAAACTCCGTAGTAAATTCTAAAACGACTATCGTCGATGCCGGTAAATGTAAAATGTACATGAAGAATTTTGGCGAGTTTTTTAACGATCAGATAAAAAATGCCAATTGTATAGTTTTAAGCCATACGGACGTTGTAAAAGAAGAAAAAGTTGCCTTAGCGTTAGAGCTTATAAGGGGAGTAAACGACCACGCAACGATTGTTTCTACCCCAATTACTCAGCTCGATGGTAAAACTCTTATTGCAGAAATCGAAAGATTAGAAACCTTAGAAGACCAACTTTTAAAATTGAAAAAAGAAGTGGAGGACGAGCATCACCACGACGAAGAATGTGGCTGCCACCATGGACACGAACATCACCACGACGAAGAATGTGGTTGCCACCATGGACACGAACATCACCATGACGAAGAATGTGGCTGTCATCACCATGGACACGAACATCACCATGACGAAGAATGTAGTTGCCACCACGGATACGAACACCACCATGACGAAGAATGTGGTTGCCACCACGGACACGAACATCACCACGACGAAGAATGTGGTTGCCACCATGGACACGAACATCACCACGATCACCATGGACATCATCATGCAGACGACGTTTTTACCAGTTGGGGTAAAGAAACCACAAACGTTTATACAAAAGAACAAATGTTAGATATTTTATCTCAAATTCAAAACGAAGAAAAGTTTGGCATGGTGCTTAGAGCGAAAGGTATAGTAAACGGTGGAAATTGCTGGATTCATTTTGACTACGTTCCGGAAGAACCTGACGTAAGAGAGGGGGTAGCGGGCAGTATTGGCAAAATTTGCGTAATAGGTTGCAACTTAAAAGAAGAAGAGTTAAAAAAGCTTTTTAATCTTTAATATTTATTTAAAGAATGTTTGGTTAAAAAAATATAAACCATCGTGTTGTCAGATAAAGAAAATATCAAATAATCCGTCGCTTAAACTTGGCTACGTAACATGTTTTAATTTTGATAGTAAAACACGTGGTAAAAGGAGTAATTATGGAAATCCCCGTATTTTTGTTTTTGGGTTTTTTAGAATCAGGAAAAACTAAATTTATACAAGAAACAATGGAAGATCCTCGTTTCGACAATGGAGAAAAAACCTTGATTTTATCCATGGAAGAAGGCATAGAAGAATACGACGAGTCAAAGTTTAAAGTTAAAAATTTTGCAATAGAAAAAATAGAAGAACAAGAGGATTTGACGGAAGAAAATCTCGTCCGTATCGCAAAAGAAACAAAGGCTCAAAGAATTATAGTAGAATACAACGGAATGTGGCTTTTGGATGACTTTTTTAACGTTTTACCTCCCAATTGGGAGATAGCGCAAATAATGACTTTTGCGGATTCTAATACTATTTTAAATTACAACGCCAACATGCGCCAACAGACTTTTGACAAAATAACGATGACCGAACTCGTCGTTTTTAACCGTTTTAAGCGTGGTATGGATAAAATGCCTTATCATAAGCTCGTAAGATCTATTTCGAGAAGACCTCAAATAGTATACGAGTACGAAGACGGAACTGCAGAGCAAGACGACATAGAAGATCCTTTGCCGTTCGACGTAAACGCAGACGTAATCGTCATCGAAGACAAAGACTACGCTCTTTGGTATAGGGACGTGTGCGAAGAACCTTCTAAATACGAAGGAAAAACTGTAAAATTTAAGGGCATAGTAGCGGTGGATAAAAAGCTTCCTAAAGACACTATAGTCGTAGGAAGACATATAATGACGTGTTGCGAAGCGGATATTTCTTACAGTGGACTTTTATGCAAGTATAAAAACGACCTTAAATTAAAGTCGAGAGATTGGGTTGTAATAACTGCAAAAATAAACGTAGAATATACCGAAGTCTACGAAGAACCGGGCCCTGTCTTGACGGTCGAAAAGATTGTGGTAAGCGTTCCACCCGAAGAACAAGTTGCAACTTTTTGGTAATGAGATCAATTGATTAAGACTTTACGGCTTAATTAAAATTATTAAACATTACAGGAAAGTAAATTTTATAATGGCAAAAAATTG
>JAZNFL010000087.1:0-2560 GCA_045589135.1 Christensenellaceae bacterium | reverse complement strand
TATATATATTATATAATGATAATATAAAACCAACCGCTTCCACACTTGCAAAACGCCACCATTCGCAATTTATAAAACCCCTAAAACCAAACCCTTAGAGCTTTACCAAAAAGGCAAAAACACGCTATCCCTATATATATTATATAATGATAAGCAAATTCGCCTTACGTATTCGACAGGTTTCCGCTTTATCTTGTTTTTTTATCCCCGCCAAATAGCAACACAAACTATCAAACAAACTCCACTCCAAACCATATCTATCTTATAAAAACTTTATCTCTTTTTCGTTTCTTTCGATTTATAAAAAAAGCAAAACCAAAAACCTTCCGCCTTAAAGCCCTTAACGACTTTTTAAAGCAAGCATCGTTTTTTTGAAAACGAAACTTTACGAAAATTTTTCTTACCACAAAAAACTTTTTCTCTACAAAAAACGCCCCCTTATATAAAAAGGCAAAAAAATCACCCCACCACAGTTTTGTGGTGGGGCAAAATTTTAATTAATTATTATAGTTTGTTTTCGACCTGTTTAGTCTTATGCAGCAGGGATATAGTCGTCAGGAACCTTTTCTCCCATACCACCCATAAGACCTGCTATAAGTTCGTTGAGAACTGCTACGTCTTGTTCGGTCATATTTGCTTCGTTCATAGAAACTATCATAGTAACCATTTGAGCAATATCAGCCTTAATAGCAGCGTAATCTTCTGGGTTTTGGTCAGCGTTTGCAAGCATAAACATAATAAAGTTGTCTATAGCCGTTTTTTCTGCAGCAGTCAATTTAGTATATGCGTTGTTTACAGCTTTAACGGTGAGAACCACTGCTCCATAAGTTTCGTCAGTCCAGTTGTCTAAACCAACCATTTCTCCGTTTTCGTTAAGAGAAGAATTAACTATAAGTATAAACGCATCCATTTGAGCTACGTTAAACGCATTGATGTAATTACTTTCTGCTTTATATAAAGCGTATGCACCGTCGATTACAGTGTTGATTATAGTAGTTGTTTCTGCAGGAACAGGACCTTCTACTACTTCCATAGCGCTGATAACTTTATTTACAACGTTTTTAAGTTCTGCCATTGCAGGAACACAAGAACCACCGAAAGTTCCCCAATATTTAATTAAGTCAACTACTTTTTGCTTGTTTTGAGCGTTTTCTACAAAAGCTGGACCTTGTTGCATTATTTCTCCTGCAAGAGCGAAAGTATCCATAACTTTTTGCGTGTCAACTTTGAGGAAAGCTTTTAATTGTTTGTAAGCAAATTCCATCGTGGTTTTAAGCATGCTCTTCATAGCGTTTACCATTTCGGTAGGAGCTTCTTCACCTGCCATAGAGAGATAGAACGTTAAGTTTGCTAATTTTTCTGCAGGAAGAGCGTTTAATAAATTGTTGCCGAGTTTTTTAATTTCGTTGATGTCTTCTGCTTTAATTTCCGCCATAATAGCAAAAGCCATACCGATCACAGAAGAATCATCGGGAACAACTTCCATTTCGCCTTCGCCAACGTATCCAGAATCTTCTACGTAAAGAGCCACAGGAGCGGCAGAGCCACCACCCATATTAGCCATTATTTCTCCAATACGAGGGATAAAGTAATTGATACCTTCTACTACCACGTCTGCAACAGCGCCAAGCTCTTTAGCGGTAATGCCGGAAGGAGCAAGAATTTGTTCTGCAATCATGGCAGTTTGCATTTTGAATTCTTCAGAAGCAAATTGAGCTTTTAAAGCTGCAACTTGAGCTTCGTATTCTGGACCTTCTGAAACGCCAAGCATAGCCGTAGCTATGGCAGGAGCTGCATCGGTCAATTCTTTGGTTACGTCGTTTGTAGTTGCGGTTTTATTCTTGTTATCATCTCCGCCACATGCCGTAAAGCAAAGGCTTAAAGACATTACTAACGCAATAATTATCGCAACAATGCTAAATTTTTTCATAGTAAAATCCTCCATATACAAATTATTATACGCAAAATTTTTGCGTACGGTAACTAAATTGTTACTATCAATTATATATTAAACCAAAAATCCCCCTTTGTCAATACTCAAAATGAAAAAAAACAAACAAATAAACGAATTTATTACAAAACGTTTATTTTAACTTTCCTTTATAATACTACTCGCAACACTTTAAAAACCAAATGCAATACACCCTAATCGCCACACGAAACCGCATACAACGTAATAAAAACGCTTATTTAAGGTTTACAAAACGCCGAAAAACACATTCTATATAGCAACAAAAAGCCCTACGACAACACAAATACTACCCACAACAGAGATAAAGCAATCAATTGCAAAAACATCCCGTAATCACCCTCAAAGCCAACCACCAAGAAAAAACACAACAAACCCCACTTTAATCAACATTACCCACCCCGACATTTAAATACCGTTTAAAAAAATCCCAACCCACAAAAGCAAACATTTTGAGCAAACTAAAATCTTTTATCCCCTATCATTTATAAAAACTATTTTTCTCTTTTGTCCTGCGTGCCCCACGATTTTACCTTTTAACACGCTTGTCTATTACAAATATTTGCGTATAACTCTTGTCTTTATATTGAC
>JAZNFL010000086.1:0-2244 GCA_045589135.1 Christensenellaceae bacterium | reverse complement strand
ATATTAATTGACTTTAATTAAAAATTAATCAATTCGAGATATTTGTTTTTATCTATTGCCGCAAGGAAAAGATAGAGTCTTGGTCCCATATCTTGCCCAAAAAGAAGGTTGTAGAAAACCTTAAAGAACTTTTGCTGACGAGCCATATTTTCTTTTTTTGTAAGGTTTACGTCGTTTATTATCGAGTAAAGATAAGACTGAACTTCTTTTTCTTGGATTTCTTCCGTGTTTAAAAGGTATTCGTAAAGCTTAGCAGTAACCGCCTTTTCTTCTTCGTCCATATTGTTATAATACTCTACGTTTTTGTTTTGAAGCAATTTGTAAAGCTTAGAAGGTTGATATTCTGTAATCCAATTTTTTACTCTTAAAAGTCTGGATTCGTCTTCTACAGTAAACTCTACGCCGACTTTTGCAAGAATTTCTTTTACCGATTGAGCGTTAAAATCTACTATTGTAGAAACCGAAGCTAACACTCCGAAAGGAACTTTACTTCTCGTTGCTTGTTTTTCCGTAAGGCAAAGATCGTATACGCTTGTAGTGTATTCGTCGCTCTCACCTTTTTTATACGCTTCTAAGTTTTTGTCAAATTCGCTATAATGACGGATAATAGTATCGTCAAAGTTAAACGAGAAACCGTCCGTTGGAGCATACTTTGCAAAAAGCCAACGAATCATATCAGGTTCGTAAACCTTTAATATATTTGCTGGAGTAATGTTATTGCCGGTAGAACTGTGCATGTCGCCCATTCCTGCAATAGAAAGCCAACCGTATCCTTGGAAAGCAGGAGGTTCTACACCTAAAATGTTTTTAGCGACGTCGCAAGCAACTACGTAACTGCCACTTGCCGCAGCGTGGTCTATTCCGCCCGGCTCGAAGTCTACCCCTTCTACACCCCAACGCATAGGCCAATCCACCTTCCATACGAGCTTAATTAAGTTGTAATCTCTTACCTTTACAGTCTTTTCGTTTCCGCAACACTTACACTTAAAAGAAATTTCTTCTCCGTCTTCAGAAATATTTGTTACGATCGTGGTGTCTTTTAAACAGTTGTCGCAATATACGTTTAAAGGACTGTAAGATTCTCTTTGATCGTCTTCTGCCTCTTGAGTTTTATAGCTCATTAAAACGTCGTAAATTTGTTTTCTATTTTTAAGAGCAAACACGATTTTATCAGAATACGCCCCGGAAGTATACATCTTTGCTTGATAACGATAATCTGCGTCGATGCCCATTTCTACCAAAGAAGCCTCGAACTCCTTTTCGTTATACTCTGCGTAAGAAGAATACTTTCCGTATGGATCGGGAATCATTGCGTACGGCATGCCGAGATACTGGTCGAAATCCGGAGCTATTTTTGCTATATTAGAAGGAACTTTACGCAATCTGTCGAATTCGTCCCAAGAAAACAACAATCTCGCTTTTTTGCCGAGAGCACGAAGTGCTTTTACAACGTAATAGCTGGTTGCCACGTCTCTAAAGTTACCAATATGGACCGAACCGGAAGGACTTATTCCTGCAGCACATACGTATTCTTCTTTGTTAGGCTTTTTTTCTATAATTTCTCTTGCAATTCTTTCTGCCCAATGCATAATCTATACCACCTTAATTGATTAATTTTGATTAGTTTTTTCTTTATACAGTCTTACAATTTCGTCGGCAACTTGTTCCGGAGTAAGTCCGGTTGTGTCTACGACGCAATCGTAATTGTTCATGTCGGTTATATCGACGCCATAAAACTGCTTATAGCGCAAAATTTCGCTTTGGCGTCTTTGGGTTATCTTTTGTATTGCTTCTTCTATAGAAGAATAACTCTCGTCCCTTCTTCCTTCGTCGGTTATTCTTTTTGCAGATTCTAACAAATCAACTTTGAGATAAAAAGAAATAGCTGACGGAACGAAATGAAAAGCCATTCTAGAGTCAAAAATAAAATTACCTTCCACCTTATCGTAAGAAGCAAGTTTTTCGTCAAAAGCTTTGTCGTATTCCGGATGATCTTGAATAAAAACGTTAAATTCGACAGGCGTCATGCCGTGTTCTTCCGCAACTTCTCTAAAAAGCTTTCCTACCGAAACTTTAGTTAAGGGTATACGCTTTAAAAGAATTTCTGTAACGGTACTCTTACCACTACCCAAATCTCCCGCAAGCGATATTCTAAATTTTTCCATAAACAAACCTTCTCTATATGTTGAATTAACATAATAATCGATTTTATTATTAATAAATAATAACAGTTTATTTGATTAT
>JAZNFL010000085.1:0-5677 GCA_045589135.1 Christensenellaceae bacterium | reverse complement strand
TACGCTAGTATCTACGTCTTCTCTAAATGGAATGTAAGTTAAGTTTTCAAACTTCTTAAAAAAAGTCATTTGTCGTTTTGCGTAATGTCTGGTATTGATTTTAATTAGTTCTGGTAAAGAATCGTAGTCGCCGGAATGTATACATTGATATACTTCTTTATAGCCTATTCCTTGCATGCATTGATTATCTAAGGTAATTCCTTTAGAAATTAACCCTTTTACTTCGTCGATTAAACCGTCTTTTAACATGGAGTCTACTCTTTTGTTTATGCGGTCGTATAAAACTTCTCTTGGAAGATCGTAGGTAAAAGCGGAAAAGTTAAATCTTGCAACGTTTTCGTCAATGATCTCTGACTTTTTTTGTCCGCTTACTTCGAAGATTTCTAACGCACGGATAACTCTTACGGTGTTGTTTTTATGGATTGTTTTAGCCGAAACAGGATCGATTTCTTCTAAAATAGAATAAAGATAATCTACACCTTTTTCTTGTAATATTTTAGAATATTTATTTCTTACGTCCTCGTTTGCGGGGGCGTTGCCATAACTCTTTTTATAAAGTAAAGAATTAATATAAAAACCCGTACCGCCACAAATAATCGGTGTTTTATTTTGTCTTAATAGGTCTTTAAGAATAGGTAAAGCTTGTTCTTCGTAATCGCTGACCGAAAATTCTTTAGCGGGAGAAACGACGTCTATCATATGATGGACGACGCCATCTCTTTCGGTAATGCTAGGCTTTGCCGAACCAATATCCAATCCTTTATATATAGCAACCGAATCTGCAGAAATAATTTCTGTATTAAGTTGTTTTGCGAGTTTTATAGAAAGAGCCGTTTTCCCTGAACAAGTAGGACCGCAAACGACTATAACTTTATTTAAATTATTCTTTTGAACCATTTATCAATTTCCGTTCTCGTTATTTTACACGCTACAGGTCTGCCGTGTGGACATTTTAATCCTAAATTGTCGTTTAATTTAGAAATAAGTTCGTCAATTTCCGTTTTATCCAAAACGTAACCTGCTTTAATTGCCGACTTACATGCTTTTTGTATTAATTTTTCTTTAATAATAAGCGGTGTTTTTTCTCTTAAAAGATTGTCGTCGTTTACAACGTCGTCAAAAAACACCTTAAAATCCATTTCGGAAAAATCATATGGTATTGCCGAGATAGAAACGTTTCCAAACCCGTCGACGGCAATATCGAAGCCCAATTCTTTTAATATAGGTAATTTATCCGAAAAGTTTTCTACTTCTAAAGGATTAAGTTTGCTTACGTACGGCACGAGTAAAGGTTGTACGGCTATGTTTCCTTGCTTATAAGAATTTAAAAACTTATCGTATATTAATCTCTCGTGTGCTGCATGTTGATCGATAAAATAGACTTCGTCGTCTTTTTCTGCAACCAAAAAAGAATTGAGTATTTGTCCTACGAATTTAAGATTGTTTACTACGCTTATCTTTTGTTGGAGTTCTACTTTCTTTTTTTCTTCTGCTTCTTTTGCAAGTCTTTCTATATAGGCTTTGTTTTGAGCAAAAATATCGTCGTTTTTGATTTCTTGAGATGACGGGGCATATTGAGAATCAAAAACTAAAGCACTACTTAATTTTTCGTCTTTTTTATAATCTTTAGGGAAATAATTCGATTGATAATTTACGTTCTTTGGCGGTGCGATACTTGGTGTTGTAGGCTTTAAATTCGCAACTTCCGGAAATACGAGATTTTCGGAAGCGATTTTTTTATCGCTATTTGTGTCCAAAAAAGAATTATCGCTAAGAGTTTCTTGAGGAAAGGCGTTAAAATCTCCTTTTACGATTATATCTATTGCTTGACTAGAACCGTCTAAAACTTTAGAAACTACCGAATATAACGCTCCGTAAACTACTTGATTGTTTACAAATCTTACGTCAGTCTTGTTTGGGTGGACGTTTACGTCGACAAAATCGGGTAAAATTTCTACGTTTAAAACGTAGAATGGATATTGTCGCTTCATAAGATAACTTCCGTATGCGTTTTGTATTGCAGAAGAAGTCGTTGCGTTTACGATATATCTTCCGTTAAGAATTAAAGTTTGATAAGTGCGGTTTGGTTTTGTAAAATGATGCTTTCCGATAAATCCGTTAATTTTAATGCCGTTTTTTTCCGTAGAAATTTCGAAGCAATTATTTATTGTTTCCGTGCCGTATACGCTTATAACGGCGTTTTTAAGTCCGTCGCCGTAAGATTGCAAAACGACTTTTCCGTTAGAAGAAAGTTTAAACGCAATATTAGGATTAGCTAAAATCAATCTAGAAACTATATTTGTAATATCAGATTCTTCGCTTTTAGCCGGCTTTAAAAACTTAGCTCTGGCGGGAGTGTTAAAAAATAAATTTTCGACCGTGATAGTAGTTCCGTCTTGACAAGGAAAATCTTCTACAGGACAAACCGTTCCACCTTCGCAAAAAATTTTACTGCCGTTTAGTTGGTCTTTGGGTTTAGAAGTAATCGTGAGTTTGCTAACCGAAGCAATACTTGCAAGAGCTTCTCCTCTAAAACCTAAAGTCAAGATGCTATCTAAGTCCTTAAGTTGAGAAATCTTGCTTGTTGCGTGTGGCATCAAAGCCTTTTCCATTTCGGATTTTTCGATACCGCATCCGTTGTCAGAAATTTTAATAAGGTCTATACCGCCGTTTTCTATTTGAACGTTTATCTCTGTAGAGCCTGCGTCAATACAGTTTTCTATCAATTCTTTAACGACGGAAAACGGGCGTTCTACAACTTCTCCGGCTGCTATTCTATTGTAAATTTTTTTATCTAATACGTTAATTTTTGCCATATTTTAATTTTTCTTTTAAGTCGGCTAAAATGCCGAAAGCTTGTATTGGCGTAATATTGTCAAGATTTAAATCTGCAATTATGCTTTCCGTTTGACTAAGACGTTGTTCTTGATCGCTATCTTCTTCCAATAAGGCTTTGTTGTTTTTAGTTAAATCGTTTTTTTCTAATGTTTTTAAAATCTTTTTTGCTCTATCCGTAACTGTTTTTGGTACGCCTGCTAAAGATGCAACCTCTATACCAAAACTCTTATTTGCACTGCCACGTGCAATCTTTCTTAAAAAGACGATAGAATTGTTAAACTCTTTTACGGTTATTTTATAATTTTTTACTCCCGTCATTAAAGTTTCTAATTCTGAAAGTTCGTGATAGTGTGTTGCAAAAAGAGTTTTTGCTTTAATTTGGTTATTGATATATTCGACGACAGCCCAAGCAATGCTAAGACCGTCAAAGGTGCTTGTTCCTCTGCCGACTTCATCCAAAACAAGCAAACTATCCTTGGTTGCATGCATTAAAATATCTGCAACTTCGGTCATTTCTACCATAAACGTGCTTTGGTCGAAAATTAAGTTGTCGCTTGCGCCAACCCTCGTAAAGATTTTGTCTATAATGGGGATCTCTGCAGATTTACACGGAACGAAGCAACCAATTTGCGCCATAATAACTATCAATGCAATTTGGCGCATATACGTACTTTTACCCGCCATATTAGGACCTGTAATAATAGCCGTGCGGTTTTCGTCTTCGTCTAAAACGGTATCGTTTGCAATAAACTGTTCTGACGAAACTTTTTCGACGATAGGATGTCTTCCTTGTACGACGTTAAGTTTGCAGTCTGACGGCAAAATTTGCGGTCTTACGTAATTATTCTTTTTTGCGATATCGGCAAAATTAAGTAAAACGTCTAAACAAGCAATAGATTTAGCAGTCTTTTGAATTTGCTTGATTTTATTGAGTAGCATATCTTTAATTTTAATAAAGATTTCGTTTTCTAACTTAATAGCCTTTTCGGCACTGCCCAAAACTTCTTCTTCGAACTTTTTAAGTTCTTCGGTTATATATCTTTCGCCACCGGTCAAAGTTTGTTTTCTTACGTAATTAAACGGAACTAATTCTTTAAAAGAATTTGTAACTTCTATATAGTATCCAAAAACTTTATTAAAACCTACTTTTAAAGTTCTAATGCCGGTTGCTTCTCTCTCTCTGTTTTCTATTTCTTTAATAAGTTCTCTTGCGTTATCTCTTACGTTTCTCAACTTATCTAATTCTTCGTCGAAGCCCGTCTTTATAAAATCCCCTTCTTTAGTGCTGATTGGAGGGTTTTCTTTTATGGCGTTAGAAAGAATGTTCGTTACGTCAGAAAAATCCGTAACGTTAGAATTGACGTCGTTTAAAATTTGAGACGTTAAACCACATAATTGGAATTTTACCGAAGGCATAACGGAAAGCGATTTGCAAAGTGTTTCGCAATCTCTTGGGGTTACGTTTCCGTTGGAAATTTTTCCGGAAATTCTCTCTATGTCTTTGACCGATTTTAAAAGTTCGATAAGCCCTTGTCTTATTAAGGTGTTGTTATAAAGTTCTTCTACTCCGTCTAAACGGTAGTTAATTTTATTTGCGTCTAATAAAGGAGAAACTATAATATTTCTTAAATAACGAGAACCCATCGAGGTAGAAGTGTTGTCGAGAAGCCATAATAACGAGCCGTATTTGGATTGATCTCGCATGGATTTTAACACTTCTAAATTTCTCATAGCAGAAGCGTTTATAACCATATAATCGTTTTGGTTTTCCAAAATAATTTTATTTATGTTTACCAAAGCGTGTTTTTGGGTTTCTTTTAAATATTCTATTAAGCCACCCGCAGCGCAAATAACGGGTGCTTGGTCTTCGATTAAGTAAGCTTGTAAAGAACGAACGTTAAATTGGTTTAAGAGATTGTTTTTTGCAGAATTTAAACCATAAGCGTATTCTTTATATAAAGAAAATTTTGGTACAACGTTATGTTTTACGATTGCTAAATCCAAAGAAGCGTCGTAAGATTCTTTATTGCAAATAATTTCTGCAGGGTTTATTTTAATTAAGAGATCGCAAAGATCCGAAAGATCTACACTATAAGTAAACGTTTGAGCATAAAAATCGCCCGTGGTTATATCTGCCCACGCACAAGCAACCGAATCTTTTTCTTTAAAAATAGAAACGATGTAGTTGTTGGAAGATTCGTCAATCATTTGGTCTTCGGTAACCGTTCCGGAAGAAATAATTCTTACGACGTCTCTTTCGACTAAACCTGGAGCGTCGCCGGGTGCAGTAAGTTGTTCGCAAATAGCGACCTTTTCTCCTAAAGATACAAGCTTAGCTATGTAAGTGTCGGCAGAATGAAACGGTATCCCACACATTGGTGCCCTTTCTTTAAGTCCGCAATCTCTACCCGTTAAAGTTAAATCGAGTAATGCGGATACTTTTACGGCATCGTCAAAAAACATCTCGTAAAAGTCGCCGAGACGATAAAACAATACGCAATCTTTATACTTTTCTTTTATAGAAAGATAGTGAGTCATCATTGGTGATAACGCCATTTTATACCTCTTTTACAAATTCGCCTAAAAGACTAATTCCGCCGTCTTTAGTAATTTTTATTAAAACTTTTTTTCCTATTAGATTAGTGTTAGCCTTAAAATATCCCATTCGACCGTATACGTCACGACCTAAATACATATTTCTTTTTTTATCAAAATCCTCGCACAAGATCTCGATAGTTTTGCCTAAGTATTTTGCAGAACTCTCTCTATTTACTGCGTTTTGCTTGTCCACTAAACGCATTATTCTATCCTTTTTAATTTCGTCGGAAATTTGCTCTTC
>JAZNFL010000084.1:0-1701 GCA_045589135.1 Christensenellaceae bacterium | reverse complement strand
TGTTGTAACTGACATCCGCCACACTTACTGAAAAACTGACACCTTGGTCTTACTCTATCGTCAGAAGGAGTATATACCTCTAACGTTTTACCGTAAGCAATATGCTTTTTTACCTTAAGTATTTTACATCTTATTTTTTCCGTAGGCAAAGCATAAGGAACAAAGACCGTGTATTCGCCGTCTTTAATTATTCCTTCCCCGTTAGACCCTAAAGAGTGAACTAAACTGTCAAATTCTTGATTCTTTTCCATAATCTCCCTACAACTTAAACCTTCGTATAATTACGTTTATCATTCTTTGAAATTTCATCATACAAAAATCATAAAAGACAAAGAATATAACACCAATTACAGGTATTACGATATTGATAATCTTTACTATTTTATCGCTTAATCCTAAAAAAGAATTTAAAACGTAATACATCAAGTAAAGAGTTCCAATAAACCATACCAATTTTATTATAAAAAATATAATCTTATTAAACCTTTTTTCTTGAATAAAATAATTGACAAGTGGATGCAATCCAAAAAACATCACGAACGGTATAACGACTTGCAATCTCATCCCCGTAACAAAAAAGGAAAGTACAGAGGTTGCGCCGTACGTCAACAAACCACCCATTTTGCTCTCTTTAGACAATGGTATCATCATACATAAACTCGCCATAAATAAGCCCGATAAATCCATGTCCGGAATATAAGCCCCAAGCATTAGACAAACGAGAGCAAACGCCGAAGACAACGCACATAAGGCTATTAGTTTTGATCTCGACATTATCTGCAATTACAACAACAGTTTAAAAGAGTATTACAAAGTATCATTTGACAACAAAAATCTATACATCCGTCTCCACCCATTTGCGGAGCGTCCATTTCCGGTTGTCCGTTGCCCGAACGATTCCATTGTTGTTGACCTTGAGGATTTTCTTGTCTTGGTCCGTTGTTTGCGTTAATTTGAGAAACGAGTTTTTCGTAAGACGATTTATACTTTGCATTAAAAGGATCCATATTCATGGCAATTTCTAACTGCTTTTTACTCTCGTTACTCCAATTCTTTTTGTAAAAAACTACAGATTGAAGATAATGCCACTCTGCCGTTCTTTCCGTAAAATCATCCAAAAGAAGTTGAGCTTTATGGGTATCTCCATTTTTTAAAGCTTGTTCTACTTCTTCAAAATTTTGTCCTTTTGGACCGGAAGAAATCTTTCTTTGCGCCATTATCTCTGCATAAGCAGTTTCTATTTCCGTCAATTGTTTTGCAGCAAAATTACCAGCCTCGCCTTCTAAAAAACGTTCTTCGGAATATTTTGCTTTAAGACTTTCGTAAGAAGCCTTTATTTCTTCGTCCGTAGAAGACTCCGTACAATTGAGAATTCTATAATATCTTTCATTCATAATTTTCACCTAACAAATCGTCTTTTTTAGATCTTTTTTTGCTTCCTTTTTTATTTTGTGATTTTTGTAAAACGTTTGCCGTTTGCTTAGGAAGCCCTCTAAACACGATGTTTTCTATAAGATCCTTATTAAACTTAAACTTAATATTTTTAAAATTCTCGTTTAATTTAGAAAAAACGTCGTTAAAAATAAAACCTAAATCTTTATTATGATTTTTAACTAAATCAGAAAAAGTCTTTTCTTTATAAGCTTGATAAAAAACGTTATAGCTGCCGTTTTTTACATCCTTATCGTAATCGTCCAACGC
>JAZNFL010000083.1:0-3086 GCA_045589135.1 Christensenellaceae bacterium | reverse complement strand
AATAAAATTCCTCATTTTTTGTGGGGAGATATGATTGCATACACAACCGGAACTCACATTATATATTTAGTTGTTTTAATTGTTTTTAGGTTTATGAATCATGAGTTTTAAAGAACCAAATAATTTTTCGGATTTTCTATTTATCCTTTTTATTATTTTGTTACTAGGAATGTTTTAGTTCTTTAATTTATATTACAATTACTCTATTGTTTTGACGTTAATTAGAGAGTCTGCCTTGACTCTCTAATTTTATTTATTGACCACGAAAACGGTTGTTCCTTTTTCGAGAGCCTCTCGGGGTTTACTTTTAACAAATAAAATAACTTTAACGTTTATTAAATTTTAAAACGAAGTTTTCGTTTTACACAAAGCGCCAAAATTGTTTATATATAGATATTTTTATTTTATCTTTTTGCGATATAATGAAATTATGAAAACGTTTTTTTCTGTAATATTTTTATTTGTTTTGAGTTTACCTATAGCACTTTTACTAAAAAAGTTACAACCGCTTTTAAACGTAAAAAAGCCACAACCCCAACCACCTAAACGAGAACCAACGATAAAAACAAGAACTAAAATATATTACGTTACCGACAAAAGCAACAAACCTAAGCGCGGTGTAGATGGAGAGATAGCTTTAGAAAAAGCCGTTTATCATCCGGACGAATTTAGAAGAATAGAAAAAGATTAAAATTTATCTTATAAAAACAAACAACCAACGCCGTATATTCTATTGCAAAAACAACCCCGACGCCATAACCTGTAATAGTCATAGATATTTTATTAGAAAATAAAAGTGTAGCCCACTATACTTCGCAAAAAAAAGCGAAATATGGTGGGTTTATTTATCTACAAAAAATCAAGTTAATAAAGTTATATTTTTAGCCTTATGGCTAAAAGTGATATGCAAGCACCTTGCGTTATATTTTGACCTACGGTCAAAGTTATATTATATTTGCCTTAACTTTCACTTTAATGAAAATATCACTTTGCACAGCAAAATAAAACTGCGAAAGCAATTTAACTTGCCGTCAGGCAAATATAGTTGTGGCGTAGCTATAATCCCTATCGCTACGCCACTAAACATCGGTATTTTTACTATAAATTTGTCTTTTTTACAATTTACATATGCTATAAACTACGTTTTATAATTAGTTTATTTTTTCTATATTAGATTCGTCACCCCAAAGTCTTTCGAGATGATAAAACAATCTGGTTTCGTCGTTAAATATATGCACTATTACATCCCCGCAATCTATTACCGACCATCTGCCTTCTCTTACGCCTTCTCTGCTTTTGATTTCTACACCATTTTTTTCTACGGCTTCTTCGACGTATTCTGAAAGTGCTTTTACTTGCGTAGACGCTCTACCGCTACATATTATAAAATAATCTGCGATAATAGACTTTTCTCCTACGTTTATCTTGACGATATCCTGTGCCTTGTGTTGAGAAAGTACGTCTAAAATAACTTTTGCTAATTCTTCAGATTTCATATAAAATCCTCCTTACAGTAGTATTTTACCGCTTTTGCGGTGTTTTTATCTATTGGTAAATCTTGAGATTTAAGATACTTGAAAATTTCTTTTAAGGCATATTTAAAACCTTCGTTAAAGTCTTCTTCTGTGACTTTGCGTATTTCTTCTACACCGTCAAAACTTCTGGACGGTTCTATAATATCCGAGAGATATATTAGTTTTTCTAAATCGGACATTTCTTCTCTTGCGGTGGTATGATACTTTATTGCGTTTAAAACGTCTTCGTCTTGCACCCCAAGAACACTTCTTGCAATATACTCGCCAAGATATTGATGATGGCAGTTTTCTACGGTATCCTTAGGTAAGACAAAAAAAGGAAAATCTTTTACGTCTTGGTATTTTGCTACGTCGTGAAGAAGTGCCGATAGTTCTGCCTTAATAGAATCGACACCTATCTTTTTGCATAACTTTAAAGCCGTTACGATAACCCCTGCGGTATGGTTTAACCTTTTTTGCGTTAAGCAAGTACGCACGTAAGAGTAATATTTGTCTTCTTTATACAAACCGTTATCTTTAATATAGTCTATTACTAAATTGTTTGTATAATTAGAAACATCTAACCCAAGCTTACATTTAACCCTTATTAAAGTAGACGAAACGTCTTTTCCTTTATAAGATAATTTGACGTAAGCGTCTTTAAACCGACGGTTAAACTCTTCTTCTTTTTTTTCTAAATCCTTTTCTCCGTCTCGTTCGAAGTAAGCGAGTTTGCAGTTTTTTAAAATATCTTGAGGGTTCTTCCATTGATGAAAGGTAGAAAACATATCCGTGCCAACTATAAAATACAGTTGTGCGTCTTTATACTTATCTTTAAGATATTGCATCGTAAGATAAGTATAACTGTTGCCACCTTGCAATTTTTCGTAATCGCTAATCTCTGTTTTGGGTATTTGAGAAAACGCCAATTTGCACATGTTTTCTCTATCCTTAAACGGAGTTATTTTGTTCTCCGTTTTGTGCGGTGGGATAAACGCAGGCATAATTATCAACTTATCGAGCCTTAGTTCTTGCACGGCAACCTTTGCAATATTTATATGTTCCGTCTGTGGCGGATCGAAAGTTCCACCGAAAACAGCTATTCTTTCCATATCTATATTTTAACATACGTTTTTGCGTTTTTCAAGTTTATTGACGTTTTTATAACAAAAAAGGTAAAATTTATTGAATATCCAATAAAAATTTAAATTTTTACATAAAACAGCCCCCATTTTCTTCTTGACACTCTTAATTATTTAATTGTATTAATCTTTTATAATAAATCTCTTACACGGCAATTAACTTAAAAACAAGCCCTTACACAAAAAACCAGACATACAACAAAAAACAACTCAATACTCTCCTTAGCCTTTTTGCAAAAGTTATTGTACAAAAATTTAATTGAAAAACAATCCCTTACACAAAGTGTTTGCCATACAATAAGCAACTTACCCCACGTAAAAAGAGCAAATACAGTTTGTATTTGCTCTTTTTTTATTAACCTTTTACACTTTTAATCTTATACAAAGCAATCTTAAAAATCAAAAGCTTCTCTCCAAGCTTTAATGAGAT
>JAZNFL010000082.1:0-2112 GCA_045589135.1 Christensenellaceae bacterium | reverse complement strand
GCATAAGGGCTTGGCGTGATTTATGAATTTTTGTCGCCACAATTAACGTTTTTAACTTTTTTTACGTATTTAACTTTATATTAACGTTAAGTCTATATGTTACAATATATTATAAAAATTTTATAATGGTAATTATCGGTTGAATTAATCGGCTAAATCTGCTATAATAGAAGTTAGAAAATGAGTAACGTCAAAAGTTACGTCAATAAGGAATAGTGTCTATTACCATTCCAAAGTTATGAGATATGCACGTTATTATTATATAGACGTTTACAGCTATAAGAACGGGTATGGTTACCATTAAAAACAAACTGTTTAATCTGTATTTAAATACGAACATAGAAACGTATATGCCGATAGCCCCGCCTAGCAGTGCGGTGATAAAAAGTTTGCCGTCACGTATTTCGTTGTTGTTTTCTTCCGTTCCTTTTTTTTGCATTTTGATAAGCAAAAAAGAATAAAAATTTATAGCTAAAAGATAAACCGCAAAAATAATTCTTATAAAGATATACATAATAAAAGTATACCGCCAAAAGAGAAAATTATGTTTATACCAATAAAAAAAGAAGAACTTAAAAATCCGCAAGAAGTCGACTTTGTTCTCGTTTCTTCAGACGCTTACGTCGATCATCCGACTTTTGGACATGCCGTCATTGCAAGATATATAGAGAGCAAAGGGTTTACCATAGGGATTATTCCTCAACCGTTAAAAGACGAAGATTACCAGGTTTTCCCTGTGCCTAAGTACGCTTATCTCGTTTCGGGTGGGGTTGTTGACTCTATGGTCAACAACTATACCGTCGCTAAAAGAAAGCGAACGACGGACGTCTATAGTCCTAAATCCAAGCAAGGCAAACGTCCGGATAGACAACTTACCGTATACGGAAGAACGTTAAAAAGACTTTTCCCCGACACCCCCGTAATAATCGGAGGAATAGAAGCAAGTTTAAGAAGATTTGCTCATTACGACTATTGGGCGGATAAGGTAATGCCTTCTATTTTACTCGACAGCAAAGCAGATTTGCTTATATACGGCATGGGAGAAAAGGTATTCGAAGAACTTCTCGCAAGGATTTCTAAGGGCATACCATTACATAAAATTAAGGACGTAAGGGGTACGTGTGTTTTACTTTCTGCAACAGAAAGAGAAAAACTTATAAATAAAGGTGCAAAAGAACTACCTTCTTACGACAAGGTGTGTAAGGATAAAATTTCGTACGCAAGGGCGTTTAAATTGCAATCGGTAAATACCGATCCCGTAAATGCTGACGTTATATTCCAAAGGCAAACAGAAGATTTAATTCTTCTTCAAAATAAACCTCAAGACGATATGACGGTAGAAGAGATGGACGCAATTTATTCTTTGCCTTTCGAGAGAACTTGGCATCCTTCTTACGATATAGAAGGTGGAATAAAAGCTTTAGAAGAAGTAAAATTTTCCGTTGTAAGTCATCGTGGGTGCTTTGGCAGTTGTGCTTTTTGTGCGATAAACTATCACCAAGGAAGAAGAATTCAAAAGAGAAGCATAGATTCTATTTGTCAAGAAGCCGAGCTTTTGACAAAGGATAAAGACTTTAAAGGTTACATACACGATTTATCAGGCCCATCTGCCAATTTTAGAAATTACGCATGTGATAAACAAGTTAAATACGGCGTATGTAAAGATAAATATTGCATAGGAAACGTGCCGTGCAAAAACTTAAAGGTAGACCATACGGAGTTTTTAGAAGCGTTAAGACGAGTAAGAAGCATACCTAAAGTTAAAAAGGTGTTTATTCGCAGTGGGTTAAGATACGATTATTTAGTTTACGACAAAAACTGCGACGCTATTTTAAAAGAAATCGCCCAAAACCACGTTAGCGGACTATTAAAGGTCGCTCCCGAACACGTCAGCGATACGGTTCTTAAAAAGATGAACAAACCTACTTTTTCCGTTTATAAAAAGTTCGTCGATAAGTTTACCGCAGTAAATAAGGAGATAAAAAAAGAGCAATACGTAGTGCCGTATTTAATATCTTCTCATCCGGGTTGCACGGTAAAAGAAGCGGTTAAGCTTACAGAATATCTAAGAAGTATACACCATATGCCGGAGCAGGTACAAGATTTTTATCC
>JAZNFL010000081.1:0-4394 GCA_045589135.1 Christensenellaceae bacterium | reverse complement strand
TATTTTTTAATAAAACTTTACACTTAAAATTTACTTTTAAACAAAAACTATAGGCAATATTTTACGACTATTTAACAATGGTTTAATAGACTTTAAAAAAATTCATTTTCTGCAATTTTTAAAAAATTCTTTTAACAAGGTAGAACACTCTTCTTCCAATACTCCACCTTCGTAATTTCCGTTATAATTAAGCCCACATTCGTCCAATACTTTAAATTTACTTACTACTGCTCCGCTTTTGCGCTCGTACGCTCCAAAATAAACCTTTTTTAATCTGGCGTTGCATATCGCACCCGCACACATTACACACGGCTCTAAGGTTACGTAAAGTTCACAATCGTCAAGTCTCCAACTATTTAATTTTTTACAAGCCTTTTCTATAGCTTTAAGTTCTGCATGATCGGTTGCTATTTGAGACTTTTGTCTTTTGTTGCTTGCTCTAGATATAACTTTTCCGTCTTTGACAACCACTGCACCAATTGGGACTTCTTGATTTTTTAAAGCAATTTTTGCTTGCCTTATCGCAAGACGCATAAATTTAATTTTTTCTTCCATTTTATACTCCGCCTATTTATGATAACAAGAATCTGCGTTTATCATAAAAGCTCTATATATTTGTTCTGTAAGCATTACTCTCATAAGAGTGTGCGGAAAAGTCATATCGGAAAAAGAAAACTTAAAATCCGCATTTTTCTTTATTTCTTCGTCTATGCCGTAAGAACCACCTATAACGAAGGTAATAATACCTTCTCCCTTGTCCTTTAATTGCTTAATTTTTTTAGCAAACTCTTCCGAAGACATCTTTTTGCCTTCGATTGCCATAGCAAAGACGTAACCCTTTAAATTTTTTTTAATTTGTACGCCTTCTTTTGCAAGAATTACGGGGATCTCTCCTTCCGTCGGCTCTTTTGCAAAATTCTCTTCTTTGCACTCCGTTACGCTTACTTCTGCAAAACGAGAAAGCCTTTTTACGTATTCTAAAACGGCTTCGGCATAATATTTTTCTTTAATTTTTCCTACACAAACTATATTGATTTTTAACATATTTTTTATAATGCGCAAGCCCAGATAAGGGCACAAGCAATAAATCCTCCGACGTAACCAACCATTTCTGCAAAAGTCGTTTGTTTTTCTTGTTGAACAGTTTTACTTAATACGTCGCCAGTAAACTTATCTCTAACGAACAACCATACGACCACCGCAACGAATAATGCCATTGCTATGACACTGACAAACCAATAAGACTTAAACAATACCGGAATAAAATAATAAGCAACGACTATTACGAAGTTGTTTAAAAAATGCATAATTATCGTTGGAATAATAGAACGACTTTTTACCGCAATTAAAGAATAAAAACATCCGACGACCAACTGATATAACGTCTGAGCGGGATTCATGTGGAATACAGCAAAAAGCAACCCCGATACAATTATAGCAAAAGAGTTTCCTTTAATTTGTAAAGAACGCAAAACGAAGCCCCTAAATAAAACTTCTTCTAAAACAGCAGGAACGATACACACGCAAACGATTGCCAATACAACGTTTACGGGGGTTTTGGGGGGAAGAACGGTTTGCGCAGACTTATATCCAAACTTTTCTAAAAAGCCTATAAATGCGTCGTTTAAAAATCCTAAACCGAACATAACGCCAAACACACCGACCACTGCTATTATCCAAAAATCAAAAAAAGGTTTTTTTACTCCTATTTCTGTAAGTGGAGACAATTTGACGGCTTTACTATAAACGGTTGACGTCAATAAAATAGTTATTCCGCAAACGCAATAGCCAGCAAAAGTAAAACCCGCACTAGAAGATACTTCTTCTACGGTCCTACCTTGCACTCCTGCAACTATGGCTATTACTCCTTGAAATATCAACGTCGCAACCAAATAGGCTATAACTGTTATAAAAAAAACGTATCCGCCGTCTTCTATATTTAGTTTTCTTTTAGTTTCTATTTCCATAACAATAAGTATATATTATTTTTTCGTTTTAGTAAAGCCATTTTCACTTTTAATCTTTTAATTAATAAACTAATACTTAAAATGCTTTGGTTTTTAGTTGTTAACTATAAATCTCCATATAAAAACACTTTAAAATAAAAATAACGTAAAGCTTATACCATATTAGTTTAACTGGGTTATTTACGAGTAAGACGAATTTTGCGAAATTTTTACTAAAAAATTACCTCGCTAATAACGAAAATTGCAAAAAGATGCAAAACAATAGCATAACAAAGTTATAAATCTTTAAATACCGGTAACAAGGCGAAAAAAAACTAATAAAAACGGCGGTTTTATACTTGTGTAAGTATAAACGCACGCCGTTTAAATGTTTATTTATTTGTGTTGACGTCCTTGACCATTACGTCGTGAGCTCCGCCTTCTATTATAGAAACCGAACTAACTAAAGTCAATTTTGCCTTTTGTTGAAGCTCTGCTATAGATAAAGCTCCACAGTTGCACATTGTAGAACGAACTTTTGCAAGTGTCGTTTGTACGTTATCGTGAAGAGGTCCTGCATAAGGAACGTAACTGTCTACGCCCTCTACGAAAGAAAGCTTAGCTGCCCCGCCAAGGTCGTATCTTTGCCAGTTTCTTGCTCTCGCACTGCCTTCTCCCCAATATTCCTTCATGTAACTTCCGTTGATTAAAACTTTATTGGTAGGACTTTCGTCAAAACGAGAGAAATATCTTCCAAGCATACAGAAGTCGCAACCCATAGCAAGTGCCAACGTTATGTGGTAATCGTGTACGATACCGCCGTCCGAACAAATAGGTACGTAAATGCCCGTTTCTTTAAAATACTCGTCTCTAGCCTTTGCTACTTCTATAACTGCAGTAGCTTGTCCTCTGCCTATACCCTTGGTTTCTCTGGTAATACAAATAGATCCGCCACCAATACCAATTTTAACAAAATCCGCACCGGCTTCTGCAAGGAAACGGAAACCTTCTCTATCTACCACGTTACCCGCGCCAACCTTAACGGTATCGCCGTATTTTTCTCTTATCCAAGAAAGCGTTCTTTTTTGCCATTCAGAAAAACCTTCCGAAGAGTCTATACAAAGAACGTCTGCACCGGCTTCTACGAGTGCAGGAACTCTTTCTGCATAGTCTCTCGTATTAATACCAGCCCCAACGACGTATCTCTTATGACCATCTAAAAGTTCGTTAGGATTCTTTTTATGTACGTCGTAATCTTTACGGAATACAAAGCTTACGAGATATCCATCCTTATTTACTATAGGTAAAGAATTAAGCTTATGCTCCCAAATTATGTCGTTTGCTTCTGAAAGCGTAGTTCCTTCCGGAGCGGTTACCATCTTGCAAAGAGGAGTCATAAAGTCTTTAACCTTTTCTTCTCCCGTCATACGAGAAACTCTATAATCTCTGCCTGTAACTATACCTAAAAGTTTACCGGTTGCCGTTCCGTCATCCGTTACCGCAAAAGTAGAATGTCCTTTAATCGCTTTTTGTTCTAAAACGTCTTTTAAAGTATCGTCAGGTTTAAGATTAGAATCCGAAACAACAAAACCTGATTTGTATTTTTTTACCTTACGGATCATTTCTGCTTGTTGTTCTATGGTTTGCGAACCGTATATAAACGATACGCCACCCTCTTTTGCAAGAGCAATTGCCATGGTGTCGTTAGAAACCGATTGCATTATTGCAGAAATCATAGGGATGTTCATAGAAATTGCAGGCTCTTCGCCTTTTTTAAACTTAACGAGTGGAGTTTTTAACGATACGTTTGCAGGAATACAATCCGGACCGGAATATCCGGGCACGAGAAGATATTCGCTAAAAGTACGGGATGGTTCGTCATAATAAAAAGCCATTTTAAACCTCTCTAGAAAAATATTGCATTTTTTATTATTTGGCTCTGCGTAATCTTGAATAGTTATTTAAAGGTTTACAAACTGTTTGTCGATAGTTTTTATGTCCTTTGCAACTCCTTACGTCTACGAAGTAATCCCATTGCAAAAAACTCATAAAAATCCGTCTTGTCGTACTAATCCATTTAAACTTAATCCAACTTACGTTATTTATGATAGAGCCTTATTTTATAATTTATTTTAACTATTATAACACAAATAATTTTAAAGTCAAACGATATTGCATAAATAATTTTAAACAAAAATTTTATTTTAATCGTTACACGCAAAAGACGCACAAAAAACCACTGAAAGACATTTGCGTTTTATGCCACCGTAGAGTTTATTTTAATTTTTCCACACACGCCGAACAAACGCCTTAAAAGTCGTTTTTGTTTTTCGTTTAATTTCGGCATTATTTTTACTGCTCTTGTTTTCCTATCTAATTTTCTTTTTGCGATAAAACTTTTGTAATTACTTATATCATTATTATACCACCACAATATAAATTGTCAAT
>JAZNFL010000080.1:0-4489 GCA_045589135.1 Christensenellaceae bacterium | reverse complement strand
TTTTTAACTTCTTCTTTTCTTTGTTCGAGATTTCTAAGGTAAGTAAGTCTATCGGCAAAATCTCTCAACACCTGGTCGTCAATATGTCCCGTCATTTCCTTTCTGTATCTTGCGATAAAAGGAATAGTATTTCCGTCGTCGAGAAGTTCGACAACGTTTTTGACGTGTTCGGGTAAAAGATTAAACTCTTCAGTAATTTTCTGCAAAATGTCCATAAGTAAATTTCCTTTATAAAATTTTATCTGTCTCCGCAAAAAAACGCCATCCTACTGCGTATTAAATGCGTTTTATTAAACGTGTAATTTTTATCTTAAACACAAAAACGTTTATTTGCGCTAATATTAAACTAATTTTCTATGCAAAATCAAAGAATTTTTGCTTTTTAACTCAACTCTGTCGACAAAACGGTTTTTTGACAACAAGTCGTAGACTTCTCCATCAAAATTAATAAAAAAGTCCCTATCTCCTCTATTGACCGCAACTACTACGTTATCTTTGCCGTCGGTACGCTCAAAGATGAACAATCCGTTTGCATCATACAAAATATTGAGTTCTCCCTCTTTAAAAAGGTTTATAGACGTTCTTATTTCTGAAAGAAGTTTAAACCATTGCAAAATTTCTCTATCTTCTTCTCCCCAAGGAAAACATCTTCTGTTAAAAGGATCTATATCTCCTTCCATCCCCACTTCGTCTCCGTAATATACGGAAGGTACACCGTAGACGGTAAACAAAATAGCCGCAGCAGCTTTAAGCCTTTCTACCGCAATAAAATACTCTTGTGGAGAAAGCCTACTGTTTGCCATGTCGTCCTTATCAACCAAAACTTCGCTTCTTCCAAGTACGGTTAAAATTCTCGGCGTGTCGTGCGTCCCAAAAAAATTCATCAGACAATCTAAAGATTGTTTTGGATAATTATTGATTTGCGTCTTAACCGTCTTAGAAAGCATACACGCATCGTCCGTTAAAACGTAATTTATAATTGCATTTTTTAACTCGTAATTCATGACGGAATCGAGTTCGTTTCCGTAGAAATACGCCCTTCTTTTGCTGTATGCGATTTTAGTGGTTGCATCTTCCCAAACTTCTCCAATAATAACGGCATCTTTATCGGTAGTCTTGACTCTTTCTCTAATCTTTTTAACAAAAGAATCGGGAATTTCGTCAACGACGTCAAGTCTTACCCCCGCAACACCTAAATCTAAATATTTTTGAAGTATACCGTCTTTTCCGGCAATGTAATTTTCGAAAGAAGAACTGTTTTTATTTATAGTCGGCAAAGTGTTTATCCCCCACCAACTGACGTAATCTTTATCTCCGTAAAAAGTATACCAAGAATAATACGGAGAAAGCTCCGATTGATACGCTCCAACCGTTGGATAGTTGCCATATTTGTTAAAATATTTACTGTTATCCCCTGTGTGGTTAAACACTCCGTCGAGAATAATCTTAATACCTAATTCGTCACAAGCATTGATAAGATCGACCAAGTCTTCTTCCGTTCCAAGAACGTTATCTATTTTTTCGTAGTCACCCGTATCATAGCGATGATTACTAAAAGCTTCGAAAATCGGATTGAGGTATAAAACGGAAACGTTTAAGGATTTCAAATATGGAAGTTTTTGACGTATACCTTTTAAATTTCCACCAAAAAAGTCGTTGTTTAAAACTACTCCGTTTTTATCAGCTTTATAATTGGGAACACCTCCCCAATCTTCTCTTTTTATCTTATTTTGTGTAACATAAAAATCTCCAGATTTAAAGAATCTATCTGGAAATATTTGGTAAATTATACCACCCTTTATCCATTGTGGAGTTTGATAATTTTTATCAAAAATTAACAATTGAAACCAATTGATATACTGTTGTATCTCTCCTTCTCCGGTTGGAGATC
The DNA here is from genome assembly GCA_045589135.1 of Christensenellaceae bacterium. GTDB lineage: Bacteria > Bacillota > Clostridia > Christensenellales > Borkfalkiaceae > CAKQKQ01. The sequence continues at coordinate 2,598 of JAZNFL010000080.1, read as the reverse complement.
TACCGATATTTACACCGTTAGAAAACTTAAAACAATACCAATAAAGACCTGGGGAGTCTATTGATAAATCAATAGTATACCCACCCTTTATTTTATCCATCTTAAGTTTTTTAACCTTTCCGTCGTCATCGCTTCTAACGATTAAAAAACAATCGTAACTTACGTCGTCAGACTCAATTTTAAGTCTGAAAACGTCGCCACTTTTTACTGCTCCTCTTTCAGACTTAAAACCTCTGTCAATAGGGTTATATTTTATATTCATAACTCTTTATTTCTTTTTCTTAACTACTTTAAGATCCCAAATATTATTTGCGTAATCCCTTATAGATCTATCCGAAGCAAACAATCCTGCACCAGCAATGTTGTTTAAAGACTTTTTAGCCCAAAGCAAAGGATTAGAATAAACTTTGTCAGCCTTTTCGTGAATTTCGAGATAAGAGCCGAAATCCGCCATACACATATAAGGATCGGCAACGTTACCAAAAGATAAGAGATATCTACTAAAAATATCAAACGGTTGACCGTTATATCCCTTTTGGAAACTGTCCACAACCTCTCTAAGCTTATTATTGCTATTATAATAATACGAAGAATCATATCCGTGTCTTTGTAATCTATCCACACCTTCTGCGTCAAGACCAAAGATAAATATATTGTCATCTCCTACTATTTGGTGCATTTCTACGTTTGCTCCGTCTTCCGTACCAATGGTCAACGCACCGTTTATCATAAACTTCATATTGCCCGTACCACTGGCTTCTTTACCCGCTTGAGAAATTTGTTCAGATATTTCAGTTGCTGGCATAAGTTTTTCTGCAAGAGAAACGTTGTAATCTTCGAGATAAACGACGTTTAATTTTTCTCTTATCTTTGCGTTTGGATTTTTCTTTATATCTTCTGCAACGAAACAGATAAGTCTTATTATCTCTTTAGCCATATAATATCCCGGTGCTGCCTTTGCACCAAAAATAAACGTCTTTGGTTCCATTGGTAAATCGGGATTCTTCTTGAGTTCGTTATATAAATGGATAATATACATAACGTTAAGAAGTTGTCTTTTATACTCGTGCATACGCTTAGCTTGAACGTCAAACACGGTATTTGGATTGATAACAATACCGTTTCTCTTATAAGCGTAATCTGCTAATTGTTGCTTTTTAATTTTTTTGATTTCGTTAAGTCTTTTAAGAACTGCTTCATCCGACTCGAACTTTTTAAACTCCGAAAGCTTAGCTGCATCCATAACGTACCCGTCGCCTATACAGTCGTTTAAAAGCTCGCACAGCTCTTTATTGGATTGACACAACCAACGTCTATGAGCGATACCGTTAGTTACGTTGGTAAACTTATTAGGCCATACGTCTGCAAAATCCTTAAAAATACTTTCTTTGATAATTTCGCTATGGAGCGCTGAAACACCGTTGACGCAGTGAGAACCAACAACGCTTAAATTAGCCATTCTTACCTGTCCGTTTTGATATATGGACATATTGTTGATTTTATCCCATTGTCCGGGGAATTTAGCCGTCATTTCGTCACAGAAACGCTTGTTTATTTCCTTCATAATCATGCTGATTCTTGGAAGCTTTGTATTCATAAGACCTTCGTCCCATTTTTCTAAAGCTTCGCTCATTACGGTATGATTGGTATAAGCAAGTGTTTTTGTCGTAATATTCCAAGCGTCATCCCAAGAATAACCGTGTTCGTCCATAAGAAGACGCATTAATTCCGGCACGCATAACGCAGGGTGAGTGTCGTTGATATGAATTGCAGCTTTATCTGCAAGATTATCGTAAGTTCCGTATCTCTTAAAATGATCGTCCAAAATATATTGTAACGTTGCAGATACGAGGAAATATTGTTGTTTAAGTCTTAAAGACTTTCCTTCGAAATGGTTATCGGAAGGATACAAAACCTTAGTTAAAACATCAGCTTCGTTATTATCCTTCATACATTGCATATAATCGCCTTGAGAGAAACGATACATATCAAACTGACTCGTACTTCTAGCCTTCCAAAGTCTTAAAACTGAAACCGCTTCTGAATCCTTACCCGAAATCATCATATCGTAAGGTATTGCTTCAATTTCTTGAGCGTCAACGTGGTCGAATTTAAGTCCTTGTTCGGTATATCTTTCTACTATTCTACCGTCAAATTTTACCTTGTACGTTCTATCAGCTCTTTGGGTAAGCCAAGTATCTCCACCAGGAAGCCAAACGTCAGGGAGTTCTATTTGCCAACCATCGACTATCTTTTGTTTAAACAAACCAAATTCGTAACACAAAGAAAATCCCATAGCAGGATAATTTTGCGTTGCAAGTCCGTCCATAAAGCATGCTGCAAGTCTTCCAAGACCACCGTTGCCGAGTCCGGCATCCGGTTCCATCTCGTATAAATCTTCTATATCCATTCCTAACGCTTTTACCGCTTTAGAAACTTGCTTTTCGATGCTTAAATTATAAACGTTGTTCTTGAGAGATCTTCCAAGCAAAAATTCCATCGACATATAATATACTTGTTTTGCCGATTGTTCTTGTACTTTTTTCTTGAAAGTTACTCTTTTTTCGGTAAGAAGGTCACGAACTACTAAACACAACG
>JAZNFL010000079.1:0-7033 GCA_045589135.1 Christensenellaceae bacterium | reverse complement strand
CCTCCGACTTGCAATGGCAAAAGAATAGCCATCGTCTGTCGTGATTTTGTATCCGACACACATTCCGCTATCGTGAGAGAGCGGAAACGACGCGACTGTCAAGCATCCAACTCTTTCGGTAAATATTGGTGGGTGAACGCGGAGCGCTGCTCTGAGCCTTGAGCCCTCGGGCGAATGTACTGACATAGCCGACGGCGCGGTTATATGTACGGGTATCGGATTTTTCTTTAAAAATACCTCGAGCGCGCTTATGTGGTCTGTATGCTCGTGCGTTACGAACACCGCCTTTATGCTTGACGCATCGCTTCCGACCTGCCGTAAAGCACCAGTCAACGAGCGCGCGCTTTTGCCCGCGTCTATCAAGACTGAGCCGTCCCTCGTCTCTATCAGGGTCGAATTGCCGGACGAACCCGAATAAAGCGACACTATTCTTATGTGTTCCATATCAGCTCTCTAAAAACTTCACGACTGTCGGAACTACGAAAATATCAATCAGCTCGTAGGCATATATACCTATAAACGGCACTATCACCGTGAGCATCCATTTTGACTTTTCAATTCTTTTTTTCGCGTCCTCAATAAAATTCGTCTTTTTTTCGGGTGGCCACTCGTCCGGCAGCATATCGAGCGTCACCTTGTTGCGTGAAAATCCTCGGTTATATATAACGTACGTGAACGAAAATCCCGCGAATACCGTGCTGTATACGATAAACGTCACGGTTGCCGACAGCCGTACAAAAAGCAGGTACAGCGCGAACATCACAACGAAATTTACTATTAATATTATTGCGTATTTTGTTTTTTTTGACATCTTTAAATTATTTTTATTGCGCCGTCGCGGCGTACGCGGAGAATATAGCACGAGCCCTCGCCGAACACCGATTCGAGAAGCGTCTTAAAGCCGTCGGTCGCGTCTGCGGGTACGTATGCCTGAACTGTTCCCGCAAATCCGCCGCCGTGAAGTCTGAACGCGCCGCCTATGTCTTTTAGATATCTCTCGCAAAGATTTACGGCAAGCGGTACGCCCTGTCCCTTAACGTCCTTGACGGCGTAGGCATTCTGAAGATAACAGAAGCTCGAACGACCCGACGCTATGACACCCGAGAAGAAGCCGTCAAGGTCTCCGCCGAGCAGCGCCTCGGTCTGTTCTGTTACCCGTTTGTTTTCAGAGAAAAAGTGAAGCGCGCGCAAAACCGCTCTGTCACCGAGCTTTTCACGAAGTACGGGTATTGCAGAAAAAACCTCATTCTCGTCGGTCTCGCGCAGACAGCTCTTACCAAAATGAGCCGCGACAGCTTTCATTTCGGCAGGTATCGCGGCGTAATCGTCGGTAAGGTCGGCGTGGCTTCCGCCGGTATCGACGATACAAAGTCTGTAGCCTGCACCCGAGAGGTCAAAATCGATTTTTCTTATGACGGGAGCCGACGTATCCGCAAAATCTATGGCAACGATACCGCCCGACGCGCAAGCGACCTGATCCATAAGTCCGCAGGGCTTACCGAAAAATTCGTTCTCGGCGTACTGCGCAAGCTTTGCTATCTCGGTGTTGTCTATTTTCCCGTCGTTGTAAAGATAATTGAGAATATTACCTATCATGACCTCAAACGCCGCGGACGATGAAAGTCCCGAGCCCTTGAGTACGTTCGACGTGGTATATGCGTCAAATCCACCGACACTGTAGCCTTTCTTGCGAAAGCCGTCTACCATTCCCGCGATAAGCGACGCCGAGCGTCCGAAAAGAGACGCGTCGGGTGTCGTGTAGGTGTTTATATCGACAACATCCTCGGGGAAGCCCTCGCTTTTAAGTCGAATAATACCATCCTCGCGCGGAGTCGCCGCCGCTATTATGTCAAGGTCGATAGACGCAGCTATGACTCTGCCCTTGTTGTGGTCCGTGTGGTTTCCCGAAAGCTCGGAGCGACCGGGAACAGAAAAAAGAGAGACGTCCTCATGACCGTAGGTATCGTAGAACTTTTCGGTAAGTGATATAAGACGCTCGCGACGCTGCGGCATAGCCTCGCCGTAAAGAGCAAGGAGAGTACCGTCAAGAGTTCCGTCGGTAAGAGTTGTGATAACGGTGTTTCTATTCATAATATACCTCGTATTAAGATTTCGTACAATTATAGATATTATAACACTATATTTGAATAATAACAAGTGGTTTTTACGAAGAGACTATAAAAAATATTTTGAAAGGTTGTATTTGGGGTTGAGATGACGCGGTTTAGTGATATGCCTCGCTATGCTCGGCGTGATATTACTCGTTTCACTCGTAGTGATATCGTTCCCTACGCTCACAGTGATATTATATTCGCCTTGTACCTTTCAACGCGCGAAGCGCATATCACTTGCAAAGCAAATATCACGCATTTATGCATATCACTCGCCGTAAGGCGAATATAACTGAAAAACGACAAGCTTCTCTCGAAACTTGTCGATTTTTGGTGGAGATGTGGAGAGTCGAACTCCAGTGTTGCGTACAACTTGAAAAGCCTTCTACATACTTAGTCTACGTTTGATCTCTTGAAGAAACTGCCCATAGACAGGCTATCCCTTCCGTATTGCGTAACTGTCATTTGGTAAGCCACGCCTACAACTTACCTAACGTCCCCTAAGTAAACTGATGCCCTTTATAAAACCCTTAGGAAGCCTTACAAGAACAGCCGCTTTTAATTAAGCAGCGTATGCGTAATTGTTATTAGCATTTAATTTTAAAAGTTTTCCCGTTTTTAACGCAGTTCGGGACTGCGATATGCTTATGCCTCGCAATCTGCACCCAGTCGAAACCGTTGCATCCCCATTTTTGTTATTTTTACGCATAGCGTATCGAGTAATCACTCTAACGCTATACGTATTTTTTAATTTCTCTTTGAGCGCTACGCTCTAAATCTCTCTCTTGTATTGCCTTCTTTTTGTCGTAAGTGTGTTTGCCTTTGCACACACCTAACTGAACTTTAATTAAAGACTCTTTAAAGTAAATTTTAAGTGGTACGATGGTGTAACCCTTTTCGTTGACCTTGCCAAAAAGACGATTTATTTCTCTTTTATGTAAGAGTAGCCGTCTATCTCTCTTGCTGTTTTTTTCGTTAAAAGCTCCCACTTTATCGTAGACGGCAATATGCATGTTTTTAAGAAAAATTTCCCCATTATATATATGGCAAAAACTGTCCTTTAAGTTTAAGTTACCAAGCCTTACCGACTTAACTTCCCCTCCGTCGAGAGAAATCCCGGCTTCTATGGTATCTTCTATAAAATATTCGAAACCCGCATATCTGTTTTCTTGAATAATCTTCATAAACTTCTCCCGAAATATATTTTAACATAAATTTATTGCTTTTGCAATGCGTTTAACTTCTTTATAAAAATAAATTCTACACGTCTTGCCCTTAAATCGACACCCGCCACCAATATTTTAACGGATTCGCCAAGTTTTAAGGTATGACGAGAAGACGAAAGCGTAAACGTCTTTTGGTCGAAAACGTATTTTCCTTTTGGTAAATCTTCTAACTTAATTATCCCTTCGACAGTGTTTTCTAACTCTACAAATACTCCAAAATTAGTAACTCCGCTTATTACTCCATCAGCTTCGTATCCCTTAAATTGCATCATATAATACGCCTTGTACAAGTCGTCTACTTGTCTTTCTGCCTCGTCACTGCGCTTTTCGGACTCGGAAGCTTGTAAAGAGACTTCTTGAACTTTTATCTCGGCTTGTTCGTACTCTCCGCACACCGTTCCGTCTAAAACCGTCTTTAAAGCACGGTGCACGCATAAATCCGGATATCTTCTGATTGGAGAAGTAAAGTGGCAGTAATTTTTTGCAGAAAGCCCAAAGTGTCCGGAATTCTCCGGAGAATACACCGCTTTTTGCATAGAACGCAACATGACCTTATTTACAACGCCGTAATACGGTTGGTCTTTTATCTTGCTTAAAAGAGTTTGGAAGTCTTTAGGATGACAATTTTCTGCCTTCCATCTTACGTTTATGCCCAAAAGTTTTAAAAACTCTATAAAACTTTGAGCTTTTTCTTCCGAAGGTTTTTCGTGCACACGATAGACGCAAGGCACGCTCATGTAATACAAATACTCTGCAATCGTTTCGTTTGCAACGAGCATAAATTCTTCTATTAAGTTATACGATAATAAGTTTTTGGACGGCTCTACGTCGATTTCTCCGTCGGGAGTTATCGTTACGTGGGCTTCTTTTACTTCGAGATTGACGCTTCCTCTTTCTTTTCTTTTCAAAGAAAGTATCTCTCTTAACTTATACGATTCTTCTATAAGGTCAACTATATCGGAGTATTGCTCTCGAATGTCTTTATCTCCGTCCATAATCGCTTGAACTTTTTTATACGTCATGCGATGATTGGAATTAATGACCGACCTATCGATAATTTTATCGACGACACTGCCCGTAGAATCTATTTCCATTATGCAAGAAACCGTAAGCCTGTCCACTCCTTCGTTTAAAGAACATATGCCGTTAGAAAGAGCTTTTGGCAACATCGGTATTACCATATCCGGAAAATAAACGCTGTTAGCTCTATTAAAAGCTTCTTCGTCTATCTTGCTTCCTTCCTTTACGTAATGCGAAACGTCTGCTATATGCACGCCCAAAAGATAGTTGCCGTTAGACGTTTTTTCTAAAGTTATGGCGTCGTCGAAATCCCTACTGTCGTCCCCGTCTATCGTTATGGTAAGTTTGTCTCTTAAATCCATTCTTCCCACGATTTCTTCTTCTAAAACCACGTCTGGGATTTTTTCTACTTCGCTGTAAACGTATCCTTCGAAGTCGTCAGGAAATCCAAAATTTTTAATAATAGACAACTCTTCCGACTTTAAATCAAACTGTCTTCCTAAAACTTCTTTGACCTTTCCTTCCGGATTTTTTCCAAGAGGAAAAGAAGTAATTTCTATTAAAACTTTATCTCCGCTACTTGCATTTAAAGAACTTTTTGACGGAATAAAAATATCGGAATAATAAGATTTTTCGTCCGGCCTTACAAAGCCGAAATTCCTTTCAGCGTAATAAGTGCCTACCAAAGACGTTATGCCTCTTTTTACAACCTTTACGACTTCCGCTTCGTCACTCGAACCACTTTTTCCGTAAACTTTGCGTGCGTACACGGTATCGCCGTGCATTGCGTCCAACAAACTCTTTGGCGGCAAGAAAAAATCGTCCATCGTCTTGTCTTGAGGGATAAAAAACGCAAAGCCTCTTTCGTTGCCTTTAATCGTGCCGAGCATAAATCCGGAGTTTTCGAACAATACGTATTTGCCGTCCACCCAAGCAATTTTGCACTCGTCTTCTAAACTGTTTAAGGTGGCTCTAATTGCATCTTTTTCGAAAGCTTTGGTTACACCGTAAAAGGCAAAAATCTGTTTAATTGTTTTATTTTCTATTTTACCTTCGATAAAATCTCTGTAAATATTTCCTTGTAAACTTATATTAATTATATTATGTCCTTTTATTTGCGCTTTTTATTATAAATGTTTTATTTTTTTACAAATACCAAATATTGCCCATCCACGATGGGCTTTTGTAGGCTTGCCCTAAATATTTCTTTGTTCTTATTACATTATTATTATCTTATTAAATGTCTTTAGCGTAGTAGATTCGAGCAAGACTAGGCATTAGGGTTGCGTAGGCAGGGAGCAACCTTTTGGCTCTCTGGAATGTCTACGCAACCCTAATAACAAAGTATTGCGAAGCATATAAGCCGTTAAAAAAAAGCGGTCTGCACAAGCAAACCGCCTTTTACGTCATAATTAAACAACTGCGTAAGGTATTAACTCCAAGAGATAGAAACCGATCATAAGAACTGCGATAACGCATACGCATACAACCGTAAGAACTTTAAGTTTATGCTCTAAAGTCTTGGATTTGTTTTTACCGTAGAAAGTATCAGTATTTCCACCAAGAGCACCAACACCGTTGGAATTACCTTGTTGTAATAATACTACTACCACGATAAACAACGCACAAAGGGCGGCAAGAACAACGAATACGATGCTCAAAGCCTGATATATAGGATAATAGTTACCCGAAACTGCCAATAAACTATTTAAAATATTTTCCATAGTAAATCTCCGTTTTTGACGTATTTTTCTAAACGCTTGCTTATTATATCATATTAATAAGGATTTTTCAAGCGTTTTAACGATATTTTAAACGAAAAATATCTTTTTGCGCCATAAAAATTATTTTCTTATTAAATATTATCCAAGTTTTGCGTTATTTTATTAAAAGACTCTTGCCTGTCATTTCTTGTGGGATCTCTTCTCCCATTACTTCTAAAAGCGTAGGAGCGATATCTGCAAGTACACCACCGTCTTTAAGTTTGCAATTTTTATATTGTTCGCTAACCAAAATTAAAGGAACGGGATTAGTCGTGTGTGCAGTAAAGCTGGAGCCGTCGTCCGCAATCATCTTATCTGCGTTTCCGTGGTCTGCCGTTATTAAAGCGCTTCCGCCCTTTTTAAGAACTGCATCGGTTATCTTTTCGATACAGTTTTCTACGGTTTCTACAGCCTTTTTAGCAGCCTCTATAACACCTGTGTGTCCAACCATATCGCAGTTTGCGTAATTGAGAATAATTACGTCGAACTTATCGCTTTCGATTTCTTCTAAAACCTTTTCGGTTACTTCTAAGGCGCTCATTTCCGGCTTTAAGTCGTAAGTTGCAACCTTTGGCGAAGGTATAAGATCTCTTACCTCGCCTTCTTCGGGCTGTTCGATACCACCGTTAAAGAAGAAGGTTACGTGAGCGTATTTTTCCGTTTCTGCTATACGGAGTTGTTTGTATCCTTTAGAAGAAAGATATTTGCCGAGCGTGTTGTTAAGCTCTTGCTTTTTAAACGCAATATCGATACCCGTAAACGTTGCGTCGTATTGAGTAAAGCATACGTAAGTAGTATTTAAAAATCCCGTCTTGCGAACGAATTTATCAAATTCTTTTTGGCTTACCGCTCTAGTAATTTCTCTTGCTCTGTCAGGACGGAAGTTGTAGAACACAACCGAATCCCCTTCTTG
>JAZNFL010000078.1:0-3761 GCA_045589135.1 Christensenellaceae bacterium | reverse complement strand
GATTTCGTCTACGCTAATCGTTGGAGTTAAAAAGTCAAACGAATACCCATATTCTTCGTTAATTAAGTCGGTATCCTTATTAAAAAACGTGTAAGGTGTACCTTCTGAATATACAGAATTTAAAAACGTAGCGTAAGTTTTGCTGGTAGAAATTTTACCACCGTTACCCTTTGGGTTTAAATCTAACGGCAAACTACTTGCTAAATCGTGCGAAGAATGAACGTGTGGCAAGTAAGTAAAGCCCACTTGGAAATTTTCGTAAACAGTTGCAAAATTTGATACGTGGTCAGCATCTTGATGTGTTGCAATAACGTAATCTATCGTAGTGTAGTTTAAATTTTCTATATAATCGACTATTATTGTAGCGTTGTTTGTGCCGGAAGTATTTCCTTTATTGCCGGAATCTATCAAAACTGTCTTTTTATCCGGAAGTTCGATAAAGATACAATCTCCTTGACCTATGTTTATAAAATGTACTTTTAAATGATCTTCCGTTGGGGTAGCGATTATAAAATCGTCTAAATAAGAGAAATCTCCAATATGTTCGGAATATTTATACGAATAATCTCCGTATTCCGAATCGCTATCCGATTGAGTTTGACCTGTTATTATACCGTTTTTTAATAAATAGTTTTGAAACCCATCCGAATAATATATCAACATAATTACCACTATTAATATCAAAATTAATAAGGCTAACAATGGATGAATTTTCTTCTTCTTTTTCTTTGCCATATGCTCCTTAAATTAAATTCAATTCTTTTTTAATATTTTCTGCTGTTAAACCGCAATCTCTCATTTGAGATTGTACAGGTTTATGCTCTACAAAAACGTCGTTTGCTCCAAAAGAACGAACGACAACGTCAGACTTATTTGCAAAATACTCTGATATAGCGCTACCAAATCCACCTATTACGTTGTTTTCTTCTAACGTAATTACAGTGGAGCTATTAATTTTTTGTAAAAACTTTTCATCTAAAGGTTTAACCGATCTTGCGTTTACAATTGTAAAATCGGTATTGCATATATTTTGCAATTTATATGCTAAATTTATCATTCGGTTACCATTCGCTAAAACGTAATCTTTGTTGCCCGATTTTAAAACTTCCCAAAGATTGTCGTTTGAAATTTTTGTCGTACCTTCGATATCTTCTATCTTGCCGTTACAGTATCTTATTGCCACCGGAGAATTTAGCGTTAATGCGTAATTTAACATGTCTTCTAATTCTGCAACGTTTTTAGGACATAATACGGTTAAATTAGGTATGCTTCTTAAATACGATAAATCGTATAATCCTTGATGCGTTTGACCGTCTTCGCCGGTAAATCCCGCCCTATCTATACAAAAAATAACGGGTAATTTTTGCAGACAAACGTCTATCATAATTTCGTCGTAAGCACGTTGTAAGAAGGTGGAATAAATACAAACTATTGGTTTTAAACCGCTTAAAGCCATACCGGAAGCCAATACCACGGCGTGTTCTTCGTTTATACCAACGTCGAAAAATCTCGATTTATAGACGTTTTCGAACTCATTAAGACCTGTGCCGTCTTTCATTGCGGCGGTAATTGCTACGACTTTTTCGTCTTTAGTAGCGATATCCGAAAGTATTTTTCCGAGAGAAGCAGAAAAACTACTTTTGCCCGCAACGAGATTTTTTCCTACTCCGTGGTATTCGGACGAATGTTCTTCCGCAACGTCCATACCCTTGCCTTTTTTTGTTTTAAGGTGTAAAAGCGTGGGACGTGGATTGTTTTTAAAATTAGTAAAAAGTTTGATTAATTGTTTTAAATTATGTCCGTCGAAAACTCCTACGTAATTTAAACCAACCATATCGACGACGCTGAGAGAATTTAAGGTTCTTTTTATAAAGGTCTTAAATCTTTTAAGCCATTTGCCGATAAAACTCTTTCCTATAGACTTATCCAACGCCGTCATGGCTTTAGAATAGCGTTTTTTTGTCGTCAATTTAGAAATATTTTTATATAGACCGGAATTGTTTTCCGAAATAGACATTCCGTTATCGTTTAAAATTACTAAAAATTTTTCCGGTTTTTTCTCGTCACAAGTAAGAGCTTCCATTGTTAAACCATTGAACAAAGCACCGTCACCAACTACGCTTATAACGTTGTAATCTTGCCCGGATAAATCCCTTCCTTGACAATAACCAAGACCTGCCGAAATTGCTGAACCTGCGTGTCCGGAAGTGTAAAAATCGTAATTGCTTTCAAAAATATTTGGAAATCCCGAAAGCCCACCCTCTTGGCGAATTGTATCGAATAAGTCGTTTCTACCACATAAAATTTTATACGTGTAGGATTGATGTCCTACGTCAAAAATTATTTTGTCGTTAGGAAAATCAAAAACGTAAATAAGCGCTATAATAAATTCTACAGAGCCAAGATTAGAAGAAAGATGCCCGCCGTTGTTTTTTACAACGGTAACTATTTTGCTTCTTATTTCTTCTGCAAGAACGCCTAATTCTTTAATATTAAGTTTTTTTAAATCTGCAGGAGATTTTATTTGCTCTAAAAAACTCATAAACACCTTAAAAAAGCGGAATACTAACGTACACCGAAACACTCGATAGGCAGAAAATTATCGTTATTGCCAATAAAGAGTATTTTATTATTTTGGATAAATTTTTATTTTTAAATTGATCTATATATTTAAAAGAAATTCCTATAAATAAAGAATTGATAAAAACGGAAGGCATTACGTATCGGCAATTTTGCGTACATACGTGTGCGTATATCAAACAAAATACGTAATAAGAAACCGTCACGGTCAAAGTTGTTATAAGTAAGGATAACGTAGTCGTAGAATTGTTTTTATAGTTCTTAATTGCCCCAAAAATTGTAAATCCTACCGACAATAACGCAATTAGAGTTCCACTCCAAAATAAAATATTGCACAATCCGTTAATTTGGGTAAAAGTTCCTTCGTCAAACATTGCCGTTTTAAAGAGTGCAATAGTTGGATTAAATTCGTTATAAGAATCCCCATACATAACGAAGCAATCAAAGACGCTTTTAAATTGATATAAAGAAAAGTTAAACAATCTATCAATTGCCGTATGTGCAACTTGACCGGCTTCCGGATAGTTACCTACGTATTGCGATGCTTTATTAGAAAGCAGTATAACGTAGCCTAACGGAACGTCGTATTTGACGTAATTTCTAATCGACCAATATAAGGCGACGGGTACGCAAATAACTGCAAAAATACAATATTGCAATAAATATTTTTTAAACTTGTCTAAGTTTTTGAACATAGCAAACAAAAACAATACTGCAACGCCCGGTGCAATCATCCAAACCGAAAGTTTGGTAAACATACCTAAGCCGATAGAAAGTGCGATAGGGATAATATTTTTAAGTTTTTGATCTTTATACCATTTTAAAGAAAAATATATTGCGGACACCGATAAAGTTACCGACAGCATATCGTTATTTAGAGAGCCACCCATTATTATCAATGCTGGCATAAAAGCAATTATAGAACAAGGGATAATGAGAGAAAGTCCGTCTAAATCCAAAAGCTTTAACGTTTTATAAGTAAAAACTATTACCAAGGTAGAATAAACTGCCGTTATACACTGTAATCCTTCGTAAGCAACGTCGTATTCGACACCGAAAGCACAAAAAACTTTTAAAAGCAAGGCACATATCAAATGATGAAACGGAGGATGATACATCTGCGTATTCGTTACGTCAAAGTCGGGTAATTTGTTATTTGTAAATATATATTTTACGTAATA
>JAZNFL010000077.1:0-14521 GCA_045589135.1 Christensenellaceae bacterium | reverse complement strand
CAAATGTCTAACTTAAAGTGTAGTACTTAAAAGTATAATTTACCGCCACACATAAAATAACAATCGTTATATAACACTTGTTATTTTACCACGTCAACCCTTTGTTGTCAATACTTTTTACAAAAATTTTCACCTTTGCTTAATTTGATTTTTTATTACTGAAAAGAGCGTTTGCATAAAACAAACGCTCTTTTTGTTTTTGCTTAATATAACATACAACCTTTTAATTTAAACGGTTTAATTACTAAGGCTCTACCACAACTCTTGACGTAACTATTGCTAAATAAAATAGACAATATAAAAAAGCCAACCGAAAGTTACCTTTAAACTTTGGTCGGCTTTTAATTTTTTAATTATAAAGTTCCGTCAAACAATATTGCGCTCGTGTTGTTTTGAACCGTTCCGCCACCCTTTGTTTGGGTGTAACCGATAGATGTTCTCGTATTGTAGAAAACAGTATTTGCGTTGTCGTTCCAAACACCGGAATTACCCGAATCGTAATCTCCGTAATAAACGTAAACGTTAGAAGAAGCTCTTAACGAACTATTGGTAATTGGGTTTGTCGCAATGGTTGCGTTTTGAGCGTTTATCATAATTGCGTTTAAGTATTGGTTAGCCGTTTGATAAGGCGACGTACTCGCCGTATACGCCCCGAAAACGACGTTAGAATAGTCGTAGACGTTAAATCCGTCAAGCGCCAGCGTACCCTTTCCGGAGCCCCCGAAAGTGCCTGCATAGATATAAACGGTAGCACGGTTTTTACCCGTCGTATTGAGGTTTGTAGGTCCTCTGTTGTTAAACGTAATGGAGTTTTTGTCTATGCCCGTAACGAAAGCCCCACCGTTACCTCCGTCGTAAATGCCACCGTAAATGTTTACGGTTGCACCGCCTATAACTTTTAATCCGTAAAAGGCAGAAGGTCCGGATTTTCTTACTCCGCTGTTGTTGTAGTTTGGAGTCATGTCGTTGTCTTCGTCGTTCATCCAGCCGTAAAACTCTCCGTCGTAAACGTCTATTTCTCCACTGCTATTTGCGGCGAGTCCGTTGCCGAACTGCGCTTCGTAATAACCGGAATAAATAACTATATCTCCGCCTGCAAGCTCTATTGCGTTACCACCTGTTACGCTCTTTTCGTTTTGCCAAGAACCTTGGTTGGATATAATTGCGTGATACTCTTGGTCGTTGGTTATTCTTCCGTTTGCCTTTACGGTAATATCGGAGTTTTGAGTGGTTTCGTTACCCATGGTTATGTTTCCGCCCGAGCAATAAATACCACCGCCGGCTAAAGCCGTCATTTCTCCTTTGTAAACGAAAACGCTTCCGCCGACAACCCTTACTGCATAACTCGTTATTACGAGCCCTGTATAGTTGTTGTAACTTATGTTGTTTCTAAGTCCGGTATGGGTAAGAGAAAGTCCGCCGTAAGAGGTAAACGAACCGTTGCTTACGTACAAGCCGTCTGCGTTGTTATAAGCCGTATCCGTAATGGCGTTTCCGCTTAATACCGGAAGGGTTATATCGTAAACGTTTGTTTCTTGTGCATCGGTAGTTGCAAAAGACTCTATAGTATAAGCGCTTTGACTTTCGAAAGTTAAATCTCCGCCCATGACCACTATTGCCGAAGCTTTTTTAGTCTTGATTTCGCCTGTTCCTAAGACGTTTAACTTTCCTCCCGAAAGCGCAACGCCTACTTCGTAACAGTATACGTTTGTATTTTGTAATTGAACTACGTTGTCTTGATTGTTGGTAGCCATATATACGCCGACGGAAGACTTAACGCTTCCGGAGTCCTTTGCGTTTTCTGACTGATACCCAACGTCTGTCGTTACTCCGTTAAGTTTTATGTCGAGTTTAGAATTATCCGTCGACACGGCGTATATACCGTAACAAGAAACGTTACTGTATAAAAGAACGTTACCACCGTTTACGTTTACCGCACCACCCGTAGAATAAATACCGTAAGAGGTATCTCCGTTTATAAAATAATCGTAATCGCCGGAATCGACCGAACCTCCGTCTACCCAAATTCCTTTGCCGTTTGGTCCACTTATGGATATGTGTGTGTCGTCGGCGTCTTTTTTGTTTAACTTAATCTTTCCGTTATATGCGTAAATGCCCGTTTGCTCTGAACCGTTACGCAAATTAAACACGGTATCCGTTACGTTAAAGTTATCCTCGCCTTCTACCGTAGAATAAATACCGTAAGTGCCTACGCCTGCGACACGACAAGTTCCGCCCGTTACGTCGAGCTTACCGCTGAGCATATTTATTCCTTTGCCGAGATCGCCCGAAACGTAGTAATCTGCATCCGTAACGCTTAACTCTCCATCGTCCATGTTTATGCCTACGCCTTCTATTCCGACTATAGTATAAACCGCAACGTCTACCGTCAACTTTCCTTCTTCCATATGGATACCGTTGCAATAATTGCCGTGTAACTGATAGGTATATGCGTTAGAGTCGACTACCGAGTTTTCTCCCGAAACGTGAATTCCGTTGGCGTTGTTGCCCTCTATATGTATAACTGCTCCGTTTGTAGTAGAAACAACGATTTGGCTGTTTTCTGCATAAATGCCAGTTTGGTCGTTTCCTTCCGTAAGAACGAAAGAGGTATCCGTTACCGTAAAGTTGCCTGCTCCCGAAACGGTAGAATATATACCGTAAGTAGTAGAGCCTTTTATATTACACGTACCGCCGTTTACGCCGAGTTTTCCGTGTAACATATAAATACCTTTAGAACTATCTCCTTCGATATTATAATTTGTATTTTTAACGGATAAAACGCCGTCTAACATATAAATGCCGTTTGTAGAGTCGCCCAAAACGTTACATACGGCGTTTGCTACGTCCAAATCTCCCGACATCATATAAATTGCCGACATGTTTGCCGTTGCGCTCGTTTGTAATCCGTTAGTTATACGCTTGGTAAACTCTCCGCCACCTATTTCGAGCTTTCCACCGTACATACTTACTATATTATTGTTAGAAGAATATAACTCTCCGGTAGAAATTCTTACGTCTGCGTTACCACCGTTTAAAATACAGTAACTCTCTCCCTTTTGTGCGAGATTGCCGTAATAAGTATTACCGTTGTAGTCGTAGCCAGACGTAGCCCAATTATAGTTGTCGAAATACCCGTCGCCAAAAGACTTAGAGTCGTCTTCTTTGACGTTTACTCCGTTTTCTGTATAATTATATGCGTTAGGTGTTCTGGAAGAAAACTCTCCTACACCGACGTCTATAAGTCCGCCTTGTGCGTTTACACACGCCGTCGTGTCTATACCGAAATAAGAAAAGAATCCCCCGCGTTGAACGTCTAACACACCGCTTTGCATTTGTATAGCCGCGTAATAATCCTTAGGATCGGATATCTCTAACGCTCTTTTTATAGTGTTTTCGTATCCGAATATAGTTATCTTTATATCTGTTTCGGACGATGCCGAAACGCCTACGTAATCGAAGCCCGCTTCGGTAACGTAATAGGTATAATACCAATCCGCCATAGACGTGTCGCTTAAATCCAACGCTATATCTTCGCTCGTACGGTAATAACAATACGTATCCGGCAATATGGTTACGTCACCTTTTGTTACGGCTACGTCGAAATATATATTTCCGTGTTTGTACTCTATATCTCCGTTTTTTTCCGGATAAGATTTTATTATAGGTGCAGTTTTTTGAACTGCACTTGCAAAAGTTCCGCCGGGTTGCTTTACGTACATAAGGACGTCTTGAGCGTCTTCTTCTACGACGGTGCGCTTTGTGGTTTCGTTGTTTGCGTTGAGAACGCCACTGTTATAGGAGTAATATTCCGAATATCTCGGACCGCTTTCGAAATCCCCGTCGACAACCGTTAAAGTACCGCCTACGATGTTAAATACCGAACCGACCGGATTGTATAAACCACCCGTTCCTTCGATAGAAGTATCCGTTACCGTAAGACGAACGCCCGGTTTTATGTTGAGTATGGGCTCGTATCCGTTACGTTGAATTTCTATTCCGTTTAAGTCGATAATAAGGTCACTGTGTAAAGTTTCTGCTTTTTCGGTTACGATAAGGGGGTTTTCTATATCCTTGTCGAGTTGTAAGTAGGTATAACCTTGGTTTATTGCCGAAAAAAGTTCTTCTTGGTTTTTTACGACGAAAACCGCATTTACCGAATAGTCTAAGTGGTCGTTCCCCTCGAAAGGTGCGTTTGTCTTAGTTACGTATCTCGAAAAAGTATTGACAATCAAAGAAACAGAAAATAAAACTAAAGAACACGCAAGTGCAAAAAACTTAAAAAAGTTACTGCTTTTTAAATTCTTCATATAATTTCTCCTCCTTGATTATTTTTTAAGTTTCGACTTTTAAATTATTGTATTTGTTCGAATATTACGTCGACGTAAAACGGATAGTTTTTAGAATAACACGGCGCTAAATATAATTTTTGCACGCCGTTTTCATCAAACAGCTTTAAAGGCGAATCCATATGGTATTCGTTATAGATTATATTTCCGTTTTCGTCGGTTTTTGCCAATCCGTCTTCGTTGATCTCCGGCCATCTTATATATTCTATTGTAACCTTAGTGTGGTTTGATATTCTCGTTACTTCTCTTAACATATAACGAACTTCTTCGGTTTCTCCCAAGTCGATAGAGACGTTTTCCGTCGTAGAAACTTGGCTGTTTATATAACTTTCTCCCGTACGCTTAAACAACAACTCTCTCGCTATGTCGTCGCTAAATCCGTAATCCGAGAAATCTTCGTAAGAAACGTCTTGATAATTGCTACCCCACCACCCTTGTCTTTCTTGGAAGGTTAAATCTGCAGTGTACGTAGTCGTTACAGTCTTTGTTACTTCGCCGGAAACGTAAGAATGGACTTTGTCCGAATAGGTAACTCTTAAATACGCTTTATTTCTCGTTGGATCTTCGAACCCTTCCGGCTCGCCTAATACGTAAGTGTCTTCGGATTCGGTTACGTCCCTCGTAATCGTGCCTCTCTCTATAGGCGTATACGTAGTAGTAACCGTCTTTTTGGTGTTTGTAATAATCATTCTATAAGGCGGTGTCGTCGTTTGGTCGGTAATATACCACGAGTTTTGGTCGCTGTAATTTGTTCTGTTTAAACCGTACGTACCGTCCGTAGTAGGCATTAACGTCTCGACGACTTCCGTCGGCATTTGCCAATTACCGTTAACGTGCTCTTTTACTTCCGTAAAGGATACGGGCTCGCCTTTTATAGTTTCGCCTTGGTTGTAAATTTTAGGACTGTTCATTAAGTTGTAATCGTGAGAAACCGTCCAATGCTCTCCGTAGTTATCCAAAATAGGATTTTGAAGGTCTTCGTCGTAATAATACTCTCCGTAGTGATTTTCTTGGTTTGTCTCTATCGTCCAGTTATTTAAAATATTTTGACCGTAAATTTCTTCTATCGGATGATAAACTCCGTATTGGTCGACGTTTACGAACATTCCACCAAGGTGGTCGTCGTGTATGGTATGCGTTGGCGTTAAACGAATACTGTGCTTGCGCGAAGTTTCTACCCCCGCAGGCATTTGGAGTTCTGCCGGCACAGATACGGTAATTTGATAGAAAGGTATAGTTCTTCTAAAAAACACTTCTAAAGGTGGCAAAAGCGTTCCACCTTCTTCTTCGGCAACCTTGTTTTCTTCGTCGGTCAATCTCGAACAATCCCACATACGGAATAAAAGATTTTGGTGGGTTTCTTTTTGGATATATTCTAACTTAATTTGCGCTTTTAAATTTCCTAAGGTATCGTATGTCGTCGCCGTGTAATTGTAACCGTCTTTTTCTACGATAAATTCCATATCTTCGCAAAAGTGTACTGCGTGATAGTCTTCGCTATAGCCCGTATGGAAGGTAGATCCAACGTCGTATGCGTGGAATATATCCGCTACTACTATTTGAGGTAAAAACGGTTGGTCTTCTCCGTGGAAAGGTTGGAAAGCAAGACGCTGAGCAAAACTATACGGTGCGGTAAATACCAGAGAATAGTTTGTCTTTACTTCGTTGACGACCTTTTTGTCGTTTACTACTCTGTAATTATTTACCGTAAAATCTATGGTTCTTAAAGCGTTCATAGCGACTTTGTCTTCCGCTATACTACCACCCCAAAAGGCTGTGTTTGTAAACGATAACGAACTAACCCCGTCGATACTTGCCGAACAAGTAAAACTGCCCGCACTTGGAAGTGTGTCTACAAAACTCGTCGAAATATATCTCGAATAAGAAACCGAACCCGTCAAAAATACCATAGTAGCCAAAAGAAAGCATGCGCATGCAAAAATATTCTTTTTAACAAAAGCTATTATCTTTATAAAAAAGTTTTTCATTTACGCTTACCTCCTTTTGTTTTTTTATCTTTTATGGTTTTGCCAAAAGCCTTTGGTCTTAAAATTTAACCGACACCCAACGTTTTATATTCCGTCGTTTTAATCTGTCCACCGTTTTTAGCGTTCCTTAGTTTATATATGTTTTCGTTAAAAGCGATTGTTTTTATATAATTTAACGCCTGTAATTTGGCTAACGATAAAAGGCGTAAATTTTTTAGCGAAAAATATATATAGTTAAAATTTTATCCTTATATAAATAAAGATATATTAAACTTAAAACTTTTAACCTTTTAGTTAACTTTTAGAAGGCTCTTCTTTTTTGTCGTCTTCCGAATTGGTGTTTTTTAAAATAAATATGCCGAGCACGGTTATTAACACGATAGAAATTATATATATCCAACCTTCTTTTTTTACCCAAGTAGAAAACTGTCCAAGCCTTGGCAAGTGCATTACTACTTCTCCGATAATTTTATCCTTAGAAACGCTGTCTATATCCTTTACGTTGTTGGCGTCGCCTTTTGTTACGAACTCTCCTTGTTCGTTATAATTTATTATTCGGTGCGTCGTAGGAATTACCGCCCCGTCCGGCATAAACGTTATTATATCGCCTATTTTGTAGTCGTTTGTCTTTTTAATAATTATCATATCGCCTACTTCCATAGTTCCGGACATACTGCCCGTTTGTATGGTTAGAGAAGAATACCCCAAAAACGACGGAACGGGCGATCTAAATATAAACTTATCCACAAAAAGCCAAGACGTAATAAAAAAAACTATGCCGAAAACACTCCAAAGAATCCCCCACGCTATTTTTTTTATTACGTTTAAAACCTTTTCTTTTTTAGACATATCGCACCTGTTTTTGTTTATTGTTTAGTCTATAGTTGTTTTATTTAGTAGGTATTTTAGACACCGACTAAATAAAACAACCCGTCCTTTATCCCGCAAAGGATAAAGGACGATAAGTTGATTATTGAATTTGTTGTACGGAAATATCAAGAGCAAAATTGATTGCAGTAAAGATATTGGTGTTTGCGTATTCGGCTTCTTGTAACTCTCCAACGTAATTTTGTACGTTAGCCCACGTCATACCTGCATCCATAAAACCTATAATAGTGTCGTACATATTATTTGTGTCGTTTGTTTCTAAAGGCCATTCCCAAGAAAGCGTATAATTTTTATTATACTCTGTATTTGCTTCTAAGGTAGAACTCGTACCAACTAAACCTGTTAAAAGGTCAGAGAGTTTACCGGTAGAACTTGTTCCTGCTCCTTCTTCCTTTAAAGTCCACGTTAAAGGATAATAATCAACGGCAGCTCCATTATAGTTTACTATATGGATATCGTTTATCGTAGAACCTTCCGTTTGTTTTATCGCAAGAGCTGCTCTTACTTCGGCTTTACCACTAATTGTAATGGTCATTGAACCTTTAGAACCCGGAGCAACAACAAATTTATTGTCCGTATCTGCTTTAATAGAAACTCCGCTTGCATAATCTACGACTGTTGCAGCATCTCCGTCGCTTCCGTTATAGGCGTCGCCAAAAAGATTAGAAGCGTCAACGGTAATTACAAATCCCCAGTCTGCTGCGGTTGCTTGTTGATTTCCTGTTTTGGTGGAAGTTATATATCTTGCATACGTCATTGCGCCCATTCCGGCAACAAGACATATCATAAGTGACGTCGCTAATATCACTAATAATTTTTTGTTTTTCATAAAAATCTCCTTTTAAAGAACAATTACCATTTGTTTACACGCTTGTTTAAAAGCCAAGCGACGTAGAATACTAAAATCGAAGAGTTGATCATAAGTAAAGCAAGCCAAAGCCAACGGATTGTTCCGCCGTATTCTTGCGTGCCTTTAACTTCTACACGATTTCCGCCTTGTGCTGTAGGATCGGGGGCTTCTTCGGCATAAGTCTTTATCTTTAAGGTCAAATAAAGATCCTTTTCTGCAGATAAATCGCCGTAATAGGTGTCGAGCTCGTCGCAACCTCCGTTAAACTCCCACGCCAACTTAAATTCGAAAGTCTCGTAAGAATTTGCTCCTAAAACTCCTGGATAACCGTATAAAACCGCCTCGTTTACGTCTACCCATTGGTCTTCTGTGCCAATGACGTATTCTCCACGGTCGTTTACCAAACGAACTTTTAACGGAAATTTATAATCTTCTAAAATTTGGTCGCCTATTTTTAAAGTAAATTTTAAATCCGTTTGATACAAAACCGCCATATTACCGGTGTTTTGCATTGTAAATTTATAAGTCGTAGTTACTCCGGGAGCAATGATTTTAGTTCCGTCTTGAGAAACAACGGTAGATTTGTTTTCTCCATTTTTGTATTCCGATCTAAAAATATCGGTATTTTTGCCTGCTTGCCATTTTCCTCCGGAATCTTCGAAGCCTACTTCGGGGTTTTTGCCAACGATAAATAGGATGTCTGTTCCTTCCGGCAAACTGTTGCCTATACGAAGTGCCAAAATGCCGAGAGTCATAAGCATTAACACAAAAACTATGTTGACCATAAGCATAATCCAAACCCATTGCTTTCTTGTGCCGTGTGGGTTTTTATTATTAGTGCTCGTAGACATTTTGCCATCTCCTTTAAAAATTTTGATATTTTAGTTTTATTCTGCCACGACCGAATAAACTATCGGAATTACGTTGGTTTTGCCCCTTATTTATTCGGGGCAAAACCTTTTAAGTATTTTTATTAGTCAACTTGAGTTGCAGTTACGCTAAATCCACAACCAACTTCTAAGCTGTAATCGGTAGTAGCAACAGCGGTATAACCGGTAGCATTAGCCTTTACAACGTAACCGGAGAAAGTTCCTTGGTTAGCAGCCATAAGGTTACCGAGAATAGTATCAGCAGCGTTGTTGCCTTCGAAAGCCCAAGCCCAAGTTAATTTGTAAACTAAGTTTACTTTGGTGTTAGGATTAAAGCTTCCTGCTACTCCTGCAGTTCCGTCGTAGTTGTTGATTCCGTCAACTAAACCGTTTAATGCAGCGGCAAGCGTAGGATATGGAGGGGTTTGTTCGAAGTAAGTTCCGTCTACGTTAACGCTTGCAGTCCAAGCGATTGGATAATAACCACCTGCAGCAACGGTTGCTTCGTCGGTAAGCTTATAGTAAGCAGCAGTTGGGTTAGCTAAGTAATAAGTTAAATCTGCAGCAACGTAATTTGCTCCGTCAAGATAATAAACTTTTTCTGCAGCAAAATCTGTAGCGGCATTTATGCCTTGAGCGGCAACCATTACACCGTAAGTTCCTTCTGCCAAGAAAATATCTTTAGCAGCTTTTTCGATTTGAGCAGAAAGATTAAATTCTACTTCCGGAGTACCAACGATTTTAATTTGAATACCGGTATCGTTTTTAGTTCCAGGAGCAACGACTTTTTGTGCAAAAGATGCGTTGTGGTTGGATTGTACGGTTGCTTCTGCGTTTCCGTCTTCAACGATGGTATCTTGATATGCTTTACCAAACATAGTACCGGAGGTAGAAACTTCTACACCCCATTTTGCAACACGTGCAGTGTCGGAAGCAGAACTACCGGTGGTGTACTTTGCTAAAGTAGTGCCGATAGCAGCCGTGGTGATTACACACATAATAAGCATTGCACATGCAATTTTGACAAATTTGTTTTTCATCTTCTTAATTCTCCTTTATTTTGCTTTCGCTAAATTTTCTCCCTTTTTTACGTGGGATAACGAATTTATAAGGATTGCTCCAACATTCCGCAAAAGCTTGCAGAAAATTTATATACATCACCTCGTTACGTGGCTTGTCGGCGAGGGAAGAATGTAAATTTAAGGTTTTGCCCTTTTGCAAAAACTCTTTCTTGGAATTTTTTAGCCTTTATTAGACTGCCCTTTAGGGACTTATCCGTCAATTATTTTGTTTTGGTTGGGCGTTTTGGTTTTGTCCGCCGTTTTGTCCCTGTTGAGAACTTTGGTTTTGACCGCCGTTTTGTCCCTGCTGAGAACTTTGGTTTTGTCCGCCGTTTTGTCCCTGTTGAGAACTTTGGTTTTGACCGCCGTTTTGTCCTTGCTGAGAACTTTGGTTTTGACCGCCGTTTTGTCCTTGTTGAGCGTTTTGCGCCTTCATTGCCTCGAGTTCGGCTTTAAGCTTGTCGATATCGCTCTGTTTTTCTTTATCGTGTTTTCTTCTTCTTAAAACCTCGTAAAGAACAAACGCACCAATTGGCAAGAATATACAAAGGATTATTCCTAAGGTGGATTGAGTAAACAATACCACGTGACCGAGTAAACCTATACGAGTTCCTGTCCAAATGCCTATTAAGTTTTCCGGAGGCACGGACAAACGGTCTTCTATGTCGTTGTTATCCCCTTGCGTTCTAAATCCTGTAATAACGCCCGTTTCGGAATCGGTTTCGATTTTTATTACACGGTGCGTTACCACCGAAGAACCGTTTCCTTCCGGATCGAAGAAAGTAATTACGTCGCCAACTTTAACTTCGCTTGCTTTGGCTTTTTTGCTTATAATAAGATCTCCCGATTTTATCTCCGGATCCATTGATTCGGTAAGAACGATAAGCGGTATCGTTTTTCCAAGCGAAGGCACTTCGTCTTCGTTGACCATACCTTGTATAATTAACACGCAGTTAATTGCCAAGATAGGAATTAAAAGAACGGATAACACTATTGCAATGATGTTTACCACCTTTGCAGCAGTCGTATTAGTGTCTTTTTGTTTTACTTCTACGCTGTTATTTTTATCCATATATTCCTTTTACCGTATTTTTAGATTTGCGTTTTATCGCTTATTACGGTTTTTACTGTTGTAGGTCAAAGTATTATTTTTTAACTTCTTCCTTGTTTGCTTTGCGCTTTTCTCTGCGTTTTTCTCTCGCCAAATTCTTCTTGTATTCTTTATCTGCAGCTATTTGGGTTACGACCAAGTCGATACCGTCCTTAACGACGCCGACGGCAGAAGTTTCGGTCACTTTGACAACCGTACCCATTTGCTTGATACGAACGCTCGCTTCGTTTGCGTAGTTTTTAAAATCTCTGTCGATAAAGTTAAATTCGCAAACGATTTCTCCACGCTTTATCATCATACGAACAACTTTATAAGAGCCGATTTTATAATCGTACGAAGAATTACGTTTGGATTCGACAACGCCGTCTTTGGAGAGTGCGTGTTTGACGATTTCGTCAAAGTAACGCTTGAATTCCGTTGAAAGCATTCCGTATTTTTCTTCCATCGTCATGTTGATCCTTGCAAAAGTAACTGCATCCGGATTAACTTCCGTTGTAGCCGCAATCTCCTCTTCTTTTGGAGTTTCTTCCTTCTTAGGCTCTTCTTCCTTTTTAGGTTCGATAGGGGCCGTAGGAGCTTCGGGCTTGATGGCAGGTTGTTCTTGTGGTACAGGCGCTATTGGAGCAGGAGCTGCAGGCATTACCGGCTGAAGCACAACTTGGATAGGTTCGGTTTTCTTTTCTGCGTTGTCTTGGTCTTGTCTTTCTCTTCTGTTTTTTGCACTTTCTTGAATGATGTCACGAGCAATAACAACTACTGCAAAAAGACAAAGTGCGCATAAAAACAGCATAAAAACAACTACAACTGTTTTCAACATAAATTCCATAACTTTTCTCCTTAATTTTACCTTTTTGGTTTATCTTTAGAGGTTATCTTAAACCCTGCGTTTTAAGTGATAAATTTTACATTTATTGCAATTAAAACATACCCTTCGCGCAAGCGAAGGAAGGGTACCCTTCCTAAAATAAATAGAAAATAACGACCGCTTTTGTCCGACAACAAAAAACTCGCAATAGATTTTTTTAAAAAAATTTTTATTAGTTTTGCGGCTTTTTGAAATAGTTCGTCACAAAAACGGCACTACGCACGCCAACGTTTATGACATTGTGCGTGACATTATAATATATGTATGGCTATATTATATCACTATGGTTTTCAATTTGCAATAGTTTTAATTATAAATCTTTATTTTTGTAACCGTCCAAACCTTTGAACAAAATCCGCCGTATTTTACGAAAAAACAGTTCTCCTGACCTTATTTTTCTGGATGCCCGTTATTTTTTACAATTTTAAATTATCTTTCGTTTTTTCTTTTTTAGTAATAACCCTTATATCCGTCACTATTTTATAAAAACGTATACGCTTTTTTTTGAATTTTAGAAGAATTTTTATTTGACGACTTTTTAAAGTTTAACCCACTTTTAGTGGTAGTTTATTTATCCAAAACTTACGACTATTAAATAAGTCGTCTTTGTTTAACCAATTCTAAATGGTAAATTATCCAAAACCCCAAACGAAAAGGCAGATCTCCCGACCTACCTTTTATAATTTTAATATTTACTTTGCTTATACTTTAAAGATTTATTGATGTTATAACTTTTAGTTTATACACGTTAAATTTTATAGTTCTTTACGATAAAATTTTTCCAAATAACCACCGGCCTTTAATAAGCGGTTGAGAAAATTTTTCACATTTAATAAAAACAAAACGTGCAAATATTTCACTTTGGGGGGCTTGTTTTTGTCTTTAACAAATCGGCTGTCCTTTGTTTGGCAACCAACTAGCTGCGTAAAGCAAAAGGGTTTTACGCTTTTGGCGTAATTCTCGTATATTATTCTGCTCTAATGACCACTTCTTTTTTTGTTATCGGATGAATAAACTTTAACTCCTTGGCGTGCAGAGTGTACGTCTGCCCTTCTATCTTTTCACCATATAAACTATCGGCAAAAAGTGGCAAACCTACGCTTGCTAAATGCACTCTTATTTGATGCGTTCTGCCCGTATAAAGCCTTACGTCGATTATGCTTTTATTATCATTTAATCTTTTTACCAACGTGCATTCGGACTTGGCGTACTTTCCGTCTGGAGCGCACGTTCTTTTTATAGAATTAGGACTTAAACGCTTTATCGGTTGTTCTATAAAAAAGTGTTCTTTACGTGGTACGCCCACTACCAACGCAGAATAAGTCTTTTGAATTTCGCCTTTTTTTATCTGCTCGCTAAGTAGACTTGCTGTATAGGCGTCTTTTGCAATAAGCACTATGCCAGAAGTATCCTTATCTAACCTATTTACCGCCCTAAAAGTAAATGGACGTGGTAAAAAATACCCACACACCACTTGCTCTAACGCCACCGTTTGATTGTGTCGAGAAGAGTGCGTCAGCGTCCCCTTAGGCTTATTGACAGCTAATAAATATTGGTCTTCGTAAATAACGTCGAGGGGCGCTTTTATCTGCGTTACGTAAGGATTAGGCTTGTCCGGTGGCAAAACTATTTTTACTTGGTCGCCAAAACTAAGCCTTTCGTTTGCGTTTTTTAAAACTTCTCCGTTTATAAAGACTCCACCAAATTTAACCTTTTTTATTATCTCGTCGGATACTCCCTTTTCTTTTAAAAAATTTAACGGCTTTACACTTTTAAATTGTTGATCTACAACAAAAACAAACTCTTTCATACCGACATTATATCATATAATAGCGTTTTTTTCAATTCTTATGGAAGATTGATGGATTACAATATGTTTTACAAAAAAACACCTGTTTTTTGAAATGGCAAATATAATTGCGTAACAATATCACTCGCTTTTAGCGAATATAACAAATCCGCAAGGATTTATTTAGTTGCCGAATCCCTTGTAGGGACTCGGCTTTGTCGGGGTTTTTTATTTGTTTAATTCAACGCAACTTCGTCTCTACAAGTAAACTTCCTTAAATCTCTTTCTTTTAGCAAGTGCTTTTGTTTTTTGCCGAGCGAGTAGTCGTAAAACGAATAAGTTTTGCGCTCTTTTTTATTATAAATTAAGGGCAGGACATTTAGCCCCACCCTATAAACTTTGATATTAAAGTTTAGAATTACCGCCCATAGCACATTAACTATTCTATATTGAAAACGTTTTTTAGTGTTATTTTTATAGGCGTATTTTTCAAAAATTTCTCACGTATCAACTTCATATCTACACCGCAATATTCCAAAAATAACATTCTAAAAATTTCTTCAAAAACCGCCGTGTATTTTGATTGTTCTTGTTCGCTTAAATATACTTTGTTTTCATCAAACAAATGGCTAATAAAATTTCTTGTGTTTGCAATTTTTTCACATTCGTCATTATAGTTTAGTGTGAATTCCAAGCCAAATTTACTCATATACCTAAATACATCTTCTAAAGTCCGTGGCCAAGCGGTCTT
>JAZNFL010000076.1:0-1561 GCA_045589135.1 Christensenellaceae bacterium | reverse complement strand
AGGTCAACGAAATCTTCCCCTAAATAGTATAAAGAAATAACCTCATCTTCCGCTAAGCCTTCGATAAGTTCGATTTTATATTTGTTATCCTTAAAAATCTCTAAAGCTTCTTGTTTAGAAACTTCTTTTCTGACAAAGTCTTCGTTAGATCTTAAAATGTCGTCCATTTGCTTTTCAATTGCTTTGTAATCGTCGGGGGTTATGGACTTTTCCATATCAATATCATAATAGAATCCGTTATCTATAGCAGGTCCTATCGTAAGTAAAAGCTTGTCCCCAAAAAGCTTTTTAAGTGCTTTTGCGAGAACGTGAGCCATACTGTGTCTGTACATATTTAATTGTTCGTTAATTTCTTCCATAATTTTCTCCTTTAAATAAAAAAATCCTTTGCAAAAGCAAAGGACGGTTGTAGCCGTGGTTCCACCTTAATTATCCGTAATAGTTAGGATCACTCTTTTCCGTAAAACGTACGGTCGTCGCAGTCAAAAGTGGTTTCTTCTAAAAGGCGGTTGTCCGAATCTCAACATAACGAACTCTCTGTAAACCGTTGACTTAAAGCTTACTTGTCTTTATCTACCTGCGTATTAAAATATTATAAATATTATATTATTGTTTAACGTAATTGTCAATTGTTTTATTTAATTTTTTTTAATTTGGCAACGAAAAAACCTTCGTGTATTTCGTCCGGCATAATAGTTATCGTTTGATCAAAATCGCAAGGTAAAAAACTACAACCATTAAAATAAGAACGATCTATTGGTTGCAATTGTATTCCGTCAAATTTTAACGCTTCTTTTACTATGTATTCGTTTTCTTCTTTTAAGATAGAACATGTGGAATAAATTAGAGTTCCACCCTTTTTTAATAACTTTATAGCTTTTTTAATTAAAGCCAACTGTAAAGAAGTAGTTGTTTTAAGAGTTTTATCGTTAAAACAAGCCTTAGAATAATTATCGTTTAAATCGATGGTTCCGCTACCACTGCAAGGAGCGTCTAACAATATTTTATCAAACGAAAAAAAATCGCTTAGATTTCTAGAATCGGTAACCATAAGGTTTACTCTCGTAGCACCTTGTTTTTGTAAATTAAACGAGAGTTTTTCTGCTCTCGCTTTGTTAAATTCGCAAGCCGTTACGTTTGCCGTGTTACCGGTAAGTGCACAAATATGAGTGGTTTTTCCTCCGGGAGCTGCAGCCATATCTAAAATGTCTTCTCCGTTTTTGGGATCTAACAGTAACGTAGGCAATAAAGAAGACAAGTTTTGTAGATAAATTTTGCCGTCTTGATATATTTGCAGCTTTCTAACGTCATCTTCTTTGGCACCGTTTAAAATAAGTGCATATTCACAAAAATCGCAAATGGTATAGTCTATTCCGTTATCTTTAAGAACTTCGGTAACTTCCGTTAAAGAAGATTTTATAGTGTTGATTCTTAAAGTGGTTTTTCTACGCAAAGAAAACGAAGAAAATATTTGATCTGTTAAACTTTCTCCGTAAACTTTTTTAAATTTTTCTTGTAAATATAAAACACTGTTTTTATCCATACGTGGTAAAACTATACT
>JAZNFL010000075.1:0-5476 GCA_045589135.1 Christensenellaceae bacterium | reverse complement strand
TTTTCTACCGCATCTACGGTTGTCGCAAGATTAGACAACCCTCTATCTTTAGCTTCTTTTACCCATTCGTCAGAATAATTGTTTCCGTTAAAAACTATGCGTTTATGTAAGTGATATTCTCTCTTAATAATATTTTTAACGCCTGCTTCTAAATCGTTGCACTTTTCTAATTCTTCCGAAAACTCCTTTATCGTGTCACCCACTATCGTGTTAAGAACTATATTTGGTTCCGCAATTGATTGCATTGAACCAAGCATTCTAAACTCGAATTTATTTCCGGTAAAAGCAAAAGGCGAAGTTCTATTTCTGTCAGATTTATCCCTGTCGAAATGAGTTATAACTGAAACTCCCGTTTGCATTTCTTCTGCAATCATCTCATCATACTTTCCGTCAGACTCTATACTTTCTAAAATTCGGCAAAGTTCTTCCCCTAAAAACATGGATACGATAGCAGGTGGAGCTTCGTTAGAACCTAATCTATGATCGTTACTTGGACTAGCAACGGATATTCTCAACAAATCTTGATATTCATCGACTGCCTTAACAACGGCAGTTAATATTAATAAGAAAAGGTAGTTTTTGCTGGGATTTTTACCTGGTTCTAATAAATTAATCCCCGTATCGGTTGTAATAGACCAATTGTTATGTTTGCCACTTCCATTTACTCCGGCAAAAGGTTTTTCGTGTAAAAGACAAACCATACCATGTCTATTAGCAACATCTTTGATGACCGCCATAGTTAATTGATTATGGTCAGTTGCAATATTTGCTCCTGTAAAAATAGGAGCTAACTCGTGTTGTGCAGGAGCAGCCTCGTTGTGTTCGGTCTTACTATATATGCCAAGAGCCCAAAGTTCTTTATCGAGATCCTTCATAAAATTGGCAATACTGCTTTTAATTTTGCCAAAGTAGTGATCATCTAACTCTTGACCTTTTGGTGGCTTTGCGCCAAAAAGAGTTCGTCCACACGTAAACAAATCTCTACGCTTTTCGTACACTTCTTTACTTATTAAAAAGTATTCTTGCTCCGCTCCTACGGTAGGCGTTATTTTTTCGACTTGAATACCAAACAACTTTAACAGTCTTTTGGTTTCTCTATCCAAAACCTCCATACTCCTTAAAAGGGGGGTTTTTTTATCTAAAGCCTCTCCACCATAAGAACAAAAAGCTGTAGGAATATAAAGGGTACAATCTTTAATAAACGCATAAGAAGTTGGATCCCAAACCGTATACCCTCTTGCCTCGAAAGTTGCCCTTAATCCCCCGCTTGGAAAACTTGATGCGTCAGATTCGCCTTTTATTAAAGCTTTGCCGTTAAACTTTAAAAGAGGTTGACCATTTTTAACGTCCAAAAAACTATCGTGTTTTTCAGCCGTCACACCGGTCATAGGTTGAAACCAATGGGTATAATGCGTTGCACCGTTTTCTAACGCCCAATCCTTCATTTCTAAAGCAACTGCGTTTGCTATTTCTAAAGACAAAGGTTCGTTATTGTTAATTCTGTAAATTAATTCTTTATAAACGTCAGGAGATAACCTAGACTTCATTACGGAATCGTTAAATACGTTTTTAGCAAAAACTTCGGCAATTTTACCTATTCCTTCCATATAATCCTCCAAACAAAATATAGGAATTTAAGTCAACACAAAAATTAAAATTAAAATATTATAAATTGATTATAAAAATACGCAAACACTTAAATTTATAATGCTTGCGTATTAAAAACATTGGATTAGTTATCTAACAATTTAGAAAACTCGGTCATAACGCCGTTTAAAGACTCGGTTGCTCTTTCGAAATCTTTGCCTCTTATTGAATAGTAAATTTTAAGCTTCGGTTCTGTACCACTAGGTCTTAAACAAACAAAACTGCTATTTTCTAATTCGTAATAAAGGCAGTTTATTCCACTAAACTCCATATCGCTTACTTTTCCGTCAGAAGTTACACGCTTTCCGGATAAATAATCTCTAACGGCAACAACGTTAAATACGTCGATTTTTTCGATGGTTAAAGTCTTTAATCTTTCTAAAACTGCGTTCATATCGGCCATAGCGTTTAAACCTTGATACTTTATAGAAACAGTATTATCTATAACATAACCATGTTTTTCGTAAATAGCCGTTAATTCTTTATATAAAGACGAGCCAACGTAAGTATAATAACAAGCCATTTCTGCAAAAAGCATACTTGCAACGACTGCATCTTTATCTCTTGCATGTGTACCACGCAAATAACCACAACTTTCTTCAAAACCAAAAATGAATTCGTGAGATTTATCTGCTTCGTACTGCTTAATCTTTTCTCCAATAAACTTAAATCCTACGGGCACGTCAATAAGTTCTACACCATAGCTTTCTGCAACTGACTTAGCAAGCCCAGTAGAAACAAAACTCTTTATAGCCACACCGTTTTCCGGAAGCTTTTTATCTTGAGTAAGTCTTGTAAGAATGTAATTTAAAAGTAAAACACCCGTTTGATTACCCGTAAGCGACATAAATTCGCCTTTATCATCTCTTATTGCAACGCCCAATCTATCACTGTCCGGATCAGTTCCAAAAACCACGTCGGCTTTAATATTATTTGCAAGATCAATAGCCATAGCTAAAGCGCTCTTTACTTCAGGATTTGGAATTTCTACGGTAGAAAAGTTTTCGTCCGGCTCTACTTGTTCTTTAACGACAGAAACGTTTATCCCTAACTTATCTAAAACGGTAGTAACAGGGACGTAACCACTTCCGTGTAATGGCGTATAAACTATCTTTAAGTTTTTACCTTCTTGCTTAACAGCAGTTGGAGATAAAGAAAGTTTGCAAAGGGTTTTAATATACTTGCTTTCTAATCTAGAACCGATTATTTCTAAATTAGGAAGAGCGACGTCTACCGACTTAACTTCTACTTCTTTAACCGAAAAATAGTCCTTAATTTCTTTAATATATTTAACGACTTCTGCGGTTGCTTCCGGAGCCATTTGAGCTCCGTCTTCTCCATAAACCTTATAACCATTATATTCTTTAGGATTATGGCTAGCAGTAATCATAACGCCTGCAATAGCCTTGCATTCTCTAACGGCAAAGCTAAGCATTGGAACAGGTCTTGGTGCGGAATAAAGATAAACTTTTATACCATTTTTAAGTAAAACACCTGCGGTAGTGCGCGCAAAAAGTTCACTGAACTTTCTTGTATCGTAAGAAATGGCAACACCACGCTTCATTGCGCTCGTACCGAGTTGTTTGATATATTCTGCAAGACCTTGAGTAGCTCTTCTTACGGCGTAAACGTTAATCATATTTGTTCCGTAACCGATTAAACCTCTCATACCTGCAGTTCCAAAAGCGAGCTCTGCACCAAATCTATATTCTATTTCTTTTTCGTCGTCTTTTATAGCAATAAGTTCGTTGTATGCTTCCGTCGAAAGTAAAGGATTAGACACCCAATTATCATAAATTACTTTATAGTCCATATATACTCCATACCGCTTAAAAATGCAGTTAAAAACAAAATAATATAACTATTATAAAACAAGTTAAATATTTTGTCAAAAATAAATTGCTAATAATATCAAAATCGTTAATAAATTTAACCTTTTTTATAAAATATTTACAAGAACAAAAATCAAATTTTAAAATATTTTATATTAAAAAGAAAAACAAACTATAGCTAATAGCCAAAACATATAAAATAAGTAAAGTTTATTTAAAACTATTATTATTTACCAAAGTAAATATTTTTCATTTGTAAAGCGTCTTCGGCTTGAGTTCCGCTCGATTCACAAATTACGACAGGCTCGAGTTTTAAATCTTTTAACGCTAAAGCTAAAGGCTCAAAGTCAGGTCCATACTTTACGTCTTCGAAGGTTAAATGTCTAACTTCTCCCTTTACGGTGTATTCTATTTTAGAAAAATGAATATGAAAGTTTTTTACTCTTTCGAATCCGAGTTTTTCTATCATATATTCGAGTCTGACTTTGTAATCTTGCGTGGTTTTTAAACTTCCGCCCTCTCTTGCATTGACGTGTCCAAAATCTATTGTCGGCAAAAACACCTTGTCTACCAAACAAAAATCAACGACTTCTTCTATCGTTCCTATTTGTCCGAGTTTTCCCATTGTTTCCGGACAAAACAACAAATTGTCTAATCCGTTTTGGTATATTTTATCTCTCAAAATTTTTATTCTGTCTAAAGTTTTTAATACTGCTTCTTCTCTCGTCGCCTTGCCTTGTGCCGCAGGGTGAAATATAACTCTCTCTCCTTGCATTAAAACGAGTTTTTTAGCAGAATCTAAAATATAATTATAAGAATTTTCTGCTTTTTCTTCTTCCGGCGTGGCTAAATTAATAAAATACGGTGCATGAACGCTTATTTCTACACCTGCAGATTTAAAAGCATTTCCAATAGATAATGCTTTTTCGTCACTCAAATTAACACCTCTACCAAAGGAATATTCAAAGTAATCCAATCCTTTATTTTTTACCCATAAAGCAGCTTCTTCCGTATGCTTATAGCCTTCTGCTTTAAAACTTTCGGAATTACCACTTGGACCGAATTTAATCATTAGTAACAGCCTCCACGTCTTTTTTTAATTGTTCTATTAAATCTTCTATATTTTTAAATTTAATCGTATCTCTTAATCTTCTATTAAAAACGACTTTGATCTTCTTTCCGTATAAATCGCCACAAAAATCTATTAAATGCGTTTCTATAGTTACGTTATTTATCCCAAAGGTAGGACATGGTCCAAAATTTGTGATCGCTTTGTATCTTTTGCCATCTATCAAACAACTAGTATAATATACTCCTTCTTTTAGAGGTGTTTTATCTAAATCCAAAATTAAATTTGCCGTAGGAAACGAAAGACTGCGTCCAACGTGACGCCCGTGCACAACCGTAGAAACGACAAAATACTTATACCCTAAGAGATTTTCTACAGTAGACAAATCACCGCCCATAATCGCATTTTTTATCTGTGTTGACGAAACTCTATTTCCGTTATATAAAACGTCGTCTATTATAGTTATAACCGTGTTTAACTTATTGTCCTTTACGTAACGTTTGAGAAAGCCAACGTCTCCTTCCGCTTTATAACCAAAAGTATAATCTCTCCCGACAACTATTTCTTTAACGTTATACAAACCAAATAAACAATCTAAAAATTGTTTTTTATCTAATTTTAAAAAATCGTTAACAAACTCTTTATATATCACGACGTCAACAGCAAAATCATTAAAAATTTCTTCCCTTTCTTCATTAGAAAAAACCCTGCCGACCTTTTTGTTAAAAAGCGAAGATATATCGTTAGAAAAAGTAAAAACAGCAGATAAATAACCGCTGTTTTTTGCCTCTTTTACTGCGTGAGAAAGTATTGCAGTATGCCCTACGTGTACTGCATCGAACTTTCCTAAACACAATACTATTGGTTTAGTAAAATTTTCTCCAAAATTTAACTTAATCATATTACTATTTAATATAAGATTTCATTT
>JAZNFL010000074.1:0-2105 GCA_045589135.1 Christensenellaceae bacterium | reverse complement strand
GCAGAATAATGCGCTACCACCGATAAATCTTTGATATGCGTTAGAAGTGGTTTGCATGTCTGCACTTGGAGCGATATTGTATTCGAGATACAAGTCTGCAATCCATTGAAGTGCGTCGATAAAGTTTTGTTCGGTTATTTTTTGTTCGGTTGCGTCTGCATTGAAGAAATCTGCGTTGTTAGAATAAACTGCAGCTTGGAGTTCGTATGCACCGATACCAAAGAGGTTAGGAATAACCTTTCTCGTTTCGGTATTAACGAGTTTTTGACAGTAAGCAACGAAAGTTTCGAACGTGAACGGATCGGTTGCACTTGGATATACAGGAGTTTCTCCGATAATTTCGAAACATTGCTCTATAAGATCCTTATTGTAAACGAGAACGTAAGGACCTTGATCCTTAGGAAGTCCGTAAAGACCTGCTCCATCGCTTGGTCCTAAAAGTTTAGTGTCTTCGTTATAATAGTATTTGTCGTAAGAACTTGTAAACATGGTTCCGAGTTCTGCTTCGGAAACTTTAGAAGACATATCGTATAATCTTCCTGCAGAAGCGTATACGAGGAAATCTCTATCGTCCATCATAAATACGTCAGGTAAGTTTTTAGAACCACTAAGAGCTAAGCCGTAAGAACCTTCGTCAGCAGACCAGTCGATAGATACGTAAATATCTTCGTTTTCTGCCATAAAGTCGTTGATGAACTTAGTGTAGTTGTTTTCTTCTGATACAGAGCCTCTGCCAGCAAAAGAAATAGTAGTCTTACCGCTACTAGGTCTGCTTCCGGTGTTGGATTCGGATTCGCCTTGAGACGTTCCTCCACCACCGCCACAGCCGGTAAATACGAGCGTAAAGCTCATAACCAATGCAACAAACAATGTCAATAATTTTTTCATAAATTCCTCCGTTGTCGATAACGACAATTATTTTTAGCGGTTTACCCGCTTATTACTTATTTAAACGGCAAAAGCCGTAACTTACAAATTATTCTTCTTTGTTTTTATAATCGAACTTAACGAGTATATTTTGTTCGTAATCGCCAAACTTTTCTCCAAAGATATTTACGCCTCCGGAATTTTTGGCGTCGGCTTTATTGCCTATACGCAAAGTAATATACTCCCCTTCTGCAAGTAAAAGATTTTTGAGTTTTACTCCGCTAACCCCTCTTTCGTTTAAGTAGGTGTTTGACGAATCCACCATTATGTTGACGAGCTTACCGTATTGAGTGGAATAATCCGGCCACCACGCAGGATTGAGTCTACCTCTTCTTATTCCGTAATCTCCGTCAGATTGATAAGTGCATAACTCTACCCCATTTACCCAAAAGGTAATATCGGACTTCCAATCGTTTTGATAGTTAGGAGCTTCCGAACAAAGCTCTAAACTAATATTCATATTGATTAAATCTTTATCTTTAATAAAATAATTAGGAATTCTATATTCTAAAAACCCCTTAGAAAACCATACGAGTTGAGCCTTAAATCTATTGGCATCAAAAAATGCCGATGGAAAATCGTCTACTGTAAGCAAACTCTTTTCTGAAGCAAGACCGCAAGTGGGACTTACCTTAGCGTCGCAATAAGAACCAACGGGAATATTTACAATATGAGACGTAATCTCCGTAGTTTCTGTCTTGACGTTTAAAAAATTTAACGTTATCTTGTCGACGTTGAGCGAAACGATCTTTGTGTTTCCTTTACTTGCTTGTTTTTGGGTAACCAAAACCAAATTGACCTGCTTTAAAATTTTAATGTGAAACGCCGCAGTAGAAACGGGAATATTTAAAATACTTGCAATTTCTATAATGCTGTAACTCGACGTATTAAGAAGCATAAGGATCTTACGTCTTATTTGGGCAGATAACGCCAAACCAAGCATTTCGATGCGATCGTCAGAAATATCAATTTTAAATTCTTCCTTGCCCATAATCTTCTCCGACTTAAATATGAATTTTCAATCAAAAAGCATAATACATCATTATGTCATATTTATATTGTAACAAAAAGTAAAAGATATGGCAAGCCCTAATTTTAACTTTTTTCAATTTTCTTTTATTTTTGCAAATAA
The DNA here is from genome assembly GCA_045589135.1 of Christensenellaceae bacterium. GTDB lineage: Bacteria > Bacillota > Clostridia > Christensenellales > Borkfalkiaceae > CAKQKQ01. The sequence goes on along the minus strand of JAZNFL010000074.1, from coordinate 46 downwards.
AGTTGAAATTTAACTTTAAAAACACAACAAAGCTCACAATAAGCAC
>JAZNFL010000073.1:0-2592 GCA_045589135.1 Christensenellaceae bacterium | reverse complement strand
ATTATATTTGTTTTGTTTTTTTAATTATTCTTCGGTTTTAAATATATTTATATATTTATTTCGAAAAGTAGTAGTCAAAACAAATAAAAAGTGTTATAATTTTATGTATATAAGAATAATCACGTTCTTTTAGGAGGATTTTTTCTATGGACATGAAGCAAATAGAAAAAAAATGGCAAACTAAATGGGAAGAAAGCAAAATTAATTATTTTAACGCAAAAAACACAAACAAAAAGTTTTATTGCTTAGAAATGTTTTCTTATCCTTCTGGAGCAAAACTCCACGTTGGCCATTGGTATAACTACGGACCTACCGACAGTTACGCAAGATATAAAAAGATGAAAGGTTACGAAGTTTTTCAACCAATGGGCTTTGACGCTTTTGGTTTACCTGCAGAAAATTTTGCAATAAAGTCGGGTATACACCCACAAGACAGCACTGTAAAAAACATAGAAACTATGGAAACCCAGCTTAAAGCTATGGGTGCTATGTTCGATTGGAATGCAGAAATTAAAACTTGCATGCCCGACTATTATAAATGGACGCAATGGATGTTTTTAAAACTTTACGACAAAGGTTTGGCGTATAGAAAAGAAGCTCCTGTAAACTGGTGTCCTACGTGTAATACCGTTTTGGCTAACGAACAAGTTATCGACGGTTGTTGCGAAAGATGCGATTCTGTCGTTTACAAAAAGAACCTTACTCAATGGTTTTTTAAGATAACCGAATATGCAGAAGAATTATTGAATTGTATAGATAAACTCGACTGGCCGGAAAGAACCAAAGCAATGCAAAAGAATTGGATAGGCAAATCTACCGGCGGAGAAGTTAAATTTACTACCGAAGATGGCTTAGAATTAACGTGTTTTACCACTAGAGCCGACACTCTTTGCGGTGTAACGTACGTTGCAATCGCTCCGGAGCATCCTCTCGTAGAAAAACTTACTACTCCTGATAGAAAGGCTCTCGTAGAAGAATACGTAACAGAAACGGCTAAGATAAACGAAATCGAAAGACTTTCTACTGCAAGAGAAAAAACCGGCGTATTTACCGGTACTTACGTTATAAATCCTTTGACTGGAACTAAAGCCCCCGTATACGCTGCAGATTACGTTTTGGCTTCTTACGGAACGGGTTGTGTAATGGGTGTTCCTGCTCATGACGAGAGAGATTTTGCTTTTGCTAAAAAATACTCTATCCCCGTCGTAAGAGTTATTAAGAACCCTGAAGTTAACGATGAACTTCCATTTACCGAAGACGGCGTTTTAACTAGCAGTATGCAATTTGACGGTCTTAATTGCGAAGATGCAAGAAATGCTATCCTTACGGAATTAAACAAACAAAACAAAGGCAACTTTAAAGTAAATTACAGATTGCGTGATTGGCTTGTTTCTCGTCAAAGATATTGGGGAGCGCCTATTCCTATCGTTCATTGCGACTGTTGTGGAACTGTCCCCGTACCTTATAAAGATTTACCGGTAGAACTCCCTTACAACGTAGAATTTAAGCCTGACGGTAAATCCCCTCTTGCTAAATGTGACGAGTTTATAAACACCGTTTGTCCTAAGTGTGGCAAACCGGCTAAACGAGATCCTGACACTCTCGACACCTTTGTTTGTTCGAGCTGGTATTATCTCCGTTATCCGGATTCTAAAAACCCCGATATGCCGTTCGATCCGGAAGTAATTAACAAAATGCTTCCTGTAGATAGATACGTTGGTGGGCCTGAACACGCTTGTATGCACCTTTTATACGCAAGATTCTTTACTAAGGCTCTTAGAGATATGGGCTATCTTAATTTTGACGAACCGTTTACTTCTCTTACCCACCAAGGAATTATCTTAGGCCCTGACGGAAACAGAATGAGTAAATCTAGAGGAAACGTTATTTCTCCTGACTCTTATATAGAAGAATACGGCTCTGACGTATTTAGAATGTATCTTATGTTTGGTTTCTCTTATACCGAAGGTGGGGCGTGGAACGACGAAGGAATAGTAGCTATTGCTAAATTCCTTGATAGAGTCGAAAGAACAGTTCTTAAAGTATACGCACAAGAAACCAGCGACGTTACTAAATTCGGCAAAGAAGAAAAAGAACTCAATTACGCACGTAATCATACGATAAAGAGCGTCGATAAAGATATGGACGTCTTTGGATTTAATACCGCTATAGCGAGAATTATGGAGTACGTTAAAGCGATAATTAAGTACGACGACACCACGAATAAAAACGTAAAATTCTTAAAAGAATGCGTAGACGATTTGATTTTACTTTTAGCTCCTATGGCTCCGCATTTTGCTGAAGAACTTTGGGAACAAACCAACCACGAAGGTTTTATTTTCTTGCGTCCTTACCCTACTTACGACGAATCTGCTTTGGTTAAAGACGAAGTAGAATATGCCGTTCAAATAAACAGTAAAATGAAGGCTAAAATTAACGTTCCTAACGGGGCTGATGAACAAGCTATTAAAGATTTGATCTACGCAAACGAAAATCTTAATAAGCAACTCGAAGGCAAACAAATTAAAAAGTTTATCATAATTAAAGGTAGACTTATAAATATTATCGTATAAAAGACTTTAATATAATTAA
>JAZNFL010000072.1:0-2782 GCA_045589135.1 Christensenellaceae bacterium | reverse complement strand
CAAACTTTTAAAAATTTTACTTCTTAAATCGTTTAACGTTTTATCGCCGATTTGTCTACCTTCTCTATCCATATCAATAGAAAAACTCTCGACAAACTTCCCGTCCTTTAAGACGTAAAAATCATCTCCCAGCATCAGCGCCTCGTCTATATCGTGTGTGACGAAAATTACGGTTTTTGCCGACTTTTTTAATAGAGAAGAAAACTCCTTGCTAAGCTTATATTTAAGCTTTACGTCTAGCGCCCCGAAAGGTTCGTCCATAAGCATTGTTTCGGACGGATACAAAAACGCCCTTCCCATAGAAATTCTTTGTGCTTCGCCACCCGACAGTTGAGATGGATAAGATAATTCTTTGTCTTCCATGTCTAAAGTTTTAAGCATGGAATCTATTTTTTCTGAAATTTCTTCTTTTGAATACACTCCTGTTAAGACGTATTCTAAATTCTTTTTTACAGTAGCCGTCTCTATAAGTCTTGGCGTCTGAAATATATAGGACACAAGCCCTTCCCTATCGCATTCGCCTTGATAAGAAGTTATCCCCGCAATTACGTTTAAAAGGGTAGTTTTGCCCGATCCCGAGCCACCCAAAACGCAAGTTACCCTGCCGTTTTTAAACACTGCGTTTAAAGAATCCAAAATAATTTTATCTCCGTAACTTTTGGTTACGTTTTTTATTACTATATCTTTCATTATTTTACCGCCTTTAAAATAACCATACGTAAAAGTCTTAAAAGCATTTCCATAAGATAACTTATAACGATTGCAACGAGCGTATAAGCAAGCAACGCTCCTACTTCGAAGTTGCCTTGAGCAGTACTCATCAACCTGCCTAAACTAAGTTTTGTTTGTGCTACGGCTTCGGAAGCAATTACGAGTTTTACCGTTAAACCCATAATGCCAACGGTTTCGGCAAACATATTACTTATTACGGCAGGAAGATAGAAATCTTTTAACGTCTTGTGCCACGGCACGCCGTAAACTTTAGACATCTCTATAATTTTGACGTCGCATCCGTCTATCGCCGTATGAACGGCAGAATATAAAAGCGGAAACGCCACGAGCACGGCTATAAAAACAGGTCTTTGTTGATCCTTAAACCATATTATTGCCAAAAGTATAACCGACATGGTTGGCACTACTCTTAGTATTACGACTATTGGATAAGTCATCTTCCATAAAGGTTTTATAAACTTTGCCAAAACAGCAAACAAGACCGCCAATCCTAAAGCAATAAAGAAACTGCTGAGCATCTTTAAAACACTGTTTAAAACGCTGTTCCAAAAGACTACCCTCTTAAAAGAATTAAAAAGTTCTTTAACGGCAACGATGGGGGTTGGTAAAATTAGTTCTGTTCCAATCCTTTCCGCCTCTATCCACCACAGAGCAAAAACTATTGCAACCGTTATTAAAGGATAGACGGAGTACAATAATTTTTTCTTCATTAATATCCGATTCCTAATTGTTAATTTTTTTATGCGTCGTTAAAATTTTTTTACAACATCATTAAATTTCTTCTACGGAAATTCCGTTTTCTTTAAGTAAATATTTAAGGGTTAAATCGGGAGTTCCGCCAACGCCGATGTTGTATACGGTTTTTCCGTTTAAGTCGGCAATAGTGGTAATTTGTTCGCTACCTACCATATAAAGCACACCGAAAACGTTTATACTTGCAAGCTTTACAGACATGCCTTTATTGTACATTTTAGCGCATACGTTTGACGGTAAAACGACAACGGAAGACGTTCCGTTAGTCAAGTTGCCCATTACCATTTGAGCGTTGGACAATATGCTTACGCTTACGGTATATCCACCGATTTTTTTGCCGTCTAAAGAAAGAACTGCAAGCGCCGGAGCTCCGTCCGGAACTGCTATGTTTAAGTTTCCTTTATCTTCTCCGGTCGCCAAGTATTCTTGTGGCTTTTGGTTATAAAAACCTTCCGTTGGGAGATTTCCTCCGATAAAGGTAGAATCGAATTCTTTAATGACGGTAAAGTAGTTTTCTATATCTTGTTTTAAATCGTAAGAAGTAATACTTCCTAAATTACAACGTTGTAAAATTTCTTGAGTAAAATCTACCGCTAAAGAACTACCTAAAGAGTTGAGTTTTTCTTTTACGGAAGAAGCGTTTTGCATAAGCCAATCTTCGTTTGCTTCGAGAGCACCGTAAAATTCTGCCATAAACCAATTGTCTTGAGCTACATCTTCTTTAACTAAAACGCCTGCTTGTGGATAAACTGCGTTTTCGCCGTTTATCTTTTTGTATTCTGCTTGTAAATCGAGAACGATAGAAGTCCCCGTCTTTGCGTTTGCCATAGAAACTGCAGGTTCGCCCAAAACACCGAATTTAGCCTCTCCTTTCTTTAATAAAGGAATAAGCTCGCTGGAAGCAGAAACGTATTTTAAATAAACCTTTTTATCCGTATCGACAGAAGACTCTGCCCCCGGTAAAACAACTTGGCACGCCCCCAAACAAAGCACGCAAGCCGTGATAAGTACGCATAAAAGCGAAGTGAATAATTTTTTCATATAAATACCTCCATTGATAATTATTATTTTGATAACTATTATTTTATATTAAAATCAATTTGCTTAATTTAGCCGAAGTTTTACATTACGTATAGAGTTTTTTGCTCCATTTCGTTATATATTTTATCGCACAACTAAACTCGTTGAAATTTTAACCTACCTTTTTAATCTTTACGTCTTACTTTAAAATCTACTTTGTTATATTTACAAGGCAAATATCAACGATACTTTAAATACCTCAAAAGTTTTAACAAAC
>JAZNFL010000071.1:0-2091 GCA_045589135.1 Christensenellaceae bacterium | reverse complement strand
AAGAGGAAGCTTAATTTTTATATTAGTGGCAATCATTTGGGGATTTGCTTTCGTCGCTCAAAGTAAAGGTATGGATTTTGTAGGGCCATCGACCTTTCTTTGTGTAAGATATTTTATCGGCGGTATAGTTCTTATGCCGGTAATATTAATAAAAAGAGTAAAAGCAAAAGGAACCATCGAAAAAATTGACAATTCTTCTCCGCTTTTTACTAAAACGGAAGTAATCGGCGGGATATGTTGCGCAGTTGCATTGACGGTTGCAAGTATTTTACAGCAATACGGCATTTTATTCTATAAATTAAATGGTATAAATGAAGGTAAATCTGGCTTTTTAACTGCCCTTTACGTAATTTTTGTACCTTTAATGGGTTTGTTATTGTTTAAAAAGAAACCGTCTTTGTTGACTATTTTAAGTGTAGTTTTTTCTGTTGTCGGTTTGTACTTTTTATGTGTTTTCGGAAACGAAACTCCTTTTAACAAAGGGGACGTTTTAAACGTCTTATGCGCAATTTCTTTTGCCTTCCATATTTTAATTATCGACTACTTTTCTCCTAAAACCGACGGTGTAAAAATGTCGTGTATTCAATTTTTCTTTTGTGGAATCTTTTTAATTGTTCCTACCATATTAGAAAACCCATCGATTTCTTGTTTGCTTAACGCTTGGCTTCCAATCGTATATGCAGGAGCGTTTTCTTGTGGTATTGCTTACACGTTGCAAATCGTTGCTCAAAAAGACGTAAATCCAACCGTTGCGTCTTTATTGATGAGTTTAGAATCAGTCTTTGCAGTTATCGGTGTTTGGCTTTTTAACCCGTCCCACGGGCTTAAATTGGCGGAAATTTTCGGTTGTATTATCATGTTTACCGCAATAGTATTATCTCAACTGCCATCGGACTTTTTCTCTAAATTAAAAAAGAAAAAAGAAGAAACCAAACCGGAAGCTTAAAACTTATAAATTTAAAAACAAACAAATTTTTCGTTCTGTATTAAAACTACAAAGATATTAAAGTTGAACTAAACCGTAAAAAAAATTAGCATACCGTACATTGCGAATGGCAAAGTTCGGTATGCTTTTTTAGTCTTATCTAAATGTAAAACTTTCGTTATTATAAGCAAAAACAAAACGTAATCGTTTACAATACTTGCTTACTTAATAAACATTAAATTATAAACTATCTAAAATGCGATTTTAATTATTTAAGTATTCTTCGATAATTTTAACGGCAGAAATTATACTGTCGACACATTTTCTTCTACTATCGTAATAATTTTGATTTCTTTCTGAAGGAATAGGTTTATCCGCCCCTTTAGAAAGTTGTAAAATTTCTCTGCAAACAACCGAGCCGTTATCTTGAATAAAAATCTTAGACATCTCTTGAACTCTTGAGTATTGCTCGGCTTTAGAATATTTTTGACCATCGCAATTAGTATTAAAAACCAAACCCAACACCATAACAGCACCCGAAAAAGCCCCACAAACCTCTCTAAGTCTGCCAATTCCACCGCCAAAAGGAAGAGTTAAATTTTTTAAACTTTCTTCGTCAATATTTATTTTGTCTTTAAACGCCAAAACTACCGATTGACAACAATTATATCCGTCAAAAAAATATTCTTTTGCTTTAAGTTGCCTTTCGGTCAAAACTTCTTTAGTTTTTATTTTATCGACCATGTTTTCTCCTTTTTAAAGCTCGAAATTTTTACTATATAGTTTAGCATAAAGACCGTTTCCTTTAAGCAATTCCGAATGCTTGCCTCTTTCTCCTATACCGTCTGCCGTAACGACTATAATTTCGTCGGCGTTTTTTATGGTAGACAGCCTATGGGCAACAACTATAGTGGTTCTTCCTTTAGACAATTCTTCTAAAGATTTTTGTATTTGCATTTCGGTAATATTGTCCAAAGCACTCGTTGCTTCGTCTAAAATCAATATAGGAGGATTTTTTAAAAAGGCTCTCGCTATAGATATCCTCTGTTTTTGCCCTCCGGAAAGCTTTACTCCCCTTTCTCCTATATAGGTATCGTAACCGTCTTTAAGTTGATTAACAAAATCATCGACGTTTGCTAGTTTAGCCGCTTTTAAAATTTCTTCTT
>JAZNFL010000070.1:0-4548 GCA_045589135.1 Christensenellaceae bacterium | reverse complement strand
TGTTTTTCTTTTTCTTCTTTAGAAAGTTTTTTTATTTTAGCCGACTTCTTTCTTTCGGCCTCTTTCTTTTCATGCTTTTTTTGCTTAGCTACGTTTTTATCTTTTTTTGCCTTGTTTGAACCACCCGTTTGCTTTGAAGTTTTATTTTGTCTTTCTCCGGTGATGGTTTCAACTTTTTCTACGGCAGTGTTTTCTTTGTTTTCTTTTTGCATAATGTTCCCCCTTATAAAGCAAATACGTGGTTACCTATCGTCACCAACGTTTTTCTGGAAAAAATCCAACTGCTCGTTGCCGTCGCAGGATTGTAATAATATAGAGCCCCACCGGACGGATCCCAACCGTTTAAAGCGTCTTTTGCCGCAGCGTAAGCAGTCTTATTTGGCGTTAAATTAATTTGTCCGTCGGCAACAGCCGTAAATGCGTACGATTGATAAATGACACCAGATATTGTGTTAGGAAACGACGGACTTTTAACTCTATTTAAGACTACCGCACCGACCGCAACTTGTCCGGTATAGCTCTCTCCTCTAGCTTCTCCGTATATAAGTCTTGCCAAAAGCTCGGTATCAGAACTATTGTACGAAGAATTGTTAGATGTCGAAGAACTGCCCCCACTTATTCCCAAAGCAGCCAAAGTCTTTTTGCCGACTATTCCGTCAGGGGTTAATCCGTTCTTTTTTTGGAAGTATATTACGGCAGATTTTGTTTTTGCTCCGAAAATTCCGTCTACCGAACCTTTATAATAGCCCCAATTTTTTAACTTTCTTTGAATTGTTTTTACTACGTCGCCACGACTGCCTTGCTTATATACTGCCGTTTGAATAACGGCGTAAGATGCAGTTTTGTCGTTTTTTGCGTATACGTCCCCGACAAAAAACGCTCCCATAAGCGTAAACAACGCCATGACAACGATTGCGATTTTTAACGTTTTTTTCATTTTTCCTCCTTTGGTTAATTAGGTTTGCTTTTTATCGACATAAATTTAACCCCTTATAAGCCTTTTACAAAAAGTTTAAGTTAAATAATTAAATCGTTTTTCGCTTGCGCTAAAAACTTTTTAACAAAAGCTTTAATCTGTAGAACTCAGCTTATAAAGTTGCTTAATTTATGAACACATAGCTTGCCGTAAACCACGTTAAACGTTTATCTCCAATAGCTAAGCCGTTAAAAATCGCTCGATGATTGGATTATATAACGTATTAGCTTTTAGATTTAGCTTTAAAATTATTTATTATTTCGAGAATTTTAGAACGGTATTTTATTCCGCTTTTATCAGAAGTAAAGCAAAGTGGTGGATATACGACGCACCACCAGTTGTCGCCCAAGCCATCTCCCAGTTCTATAATGACCGCATCGTAAAAACCTGCTTTTAAAGTACAATCTTCGTATACCCTCGTAGGAAAGTATTCGTTGTCGATTTTTACTCTACTCTTATAACAAAAACCCTTTTTAATTAAAAATTCGTCTATCAACTTTTCGACGTTAGTCTTTTGAGCGTTTAACGTATCCATTGCCTTTTGTTTGCTGTCGCATTGAGCAATATACGGCGTAAGATACTCCACCGTTATATCCCGAACGTTATACTTGACGGATTGATCCGCCACCGAGTTAGAGTTGGCCCTTACGTGCATGCGCAAATATTCCGTAGTGTAACTTTCGGAACTAAGCCAACCCAAACCTATTGCAAAAACTATTATGCCTATTAAAATCAAACTTATACATTGTTTTTTCATAAAAAAACTCCTTGACTTGTGATACGATAAGTATTGACACAAATCAAGGAATTTAATCTCTGTTATTTATTTTTGTTTTCTGCTTCTTTTTTGATAAAATCTTTTAGCCTAAGTAAAATTTTCTTTCTTTACTTTTTGACCTTTTATATTTTTACGGTTAAAACTATTTTATAAACTTATCTACCGTCTTTAAATCCGCCGTCTTACAAGTAAAAACGTTATCGTACTTTTTTAAAAGTTTGTTTTTTGCCCATTTAGAAAGTTCGTCCGTAGGAAAAACACCGTAGACCGTACTACCGCTACCGCTCATTACGGCACACGACGGAGATAAGTTTTTAATTTCTTCTAAAGCAAAAGAGATTTCTGGATTTAACTTTATTGCCGGTTGATATAAAGCGTTATACGTTCCGTTTAAGTAATAATCCCAACCGTTTTCTAATTGGTTTATAAGCCCTTCTATATCCCCAAGGGTATCCGACGTTTTTTCTTTGTCGAACTCTTTAAAACACTCTGCCGTATTTACTCCGTTTTCTAAAGCTATACCAACGACGTATAAAACCTTATCGGATTGTATAGGAGTTATAATTTCTCCCCTGCCTTTTAGCCTTGCATAACCACCCGTCAGTAAATATCCGCAATCGCTACCGATACCGTCGGCTATGGATTTTATTTCGGAAGGATTTCCACAACCGTAAAGAGCCTTCATTCCACGCAAAACACCCGCAACGTCTGCAGACGAACCACCTAATCCTCCACCGATAGGAATATTCTTTTTTATCGTTATGTCCACTCCCGTCGAGCAAAACTCATCCATATAAATCTTTGCCGCTTTATATGCGTTGTTTTCTTCCGGCGCAAGCATAAAGTCTAACGGCACACCCGTCATCTTTAAAGTAATTTTGCCGTCGTTTCTCGTAGACATATTTATTACGTCGAACAAATCCACCGTACTTACTACGCTGTCGAGCATATGGTATCCATCTTTAATGCCCGTTATGTTTAAAGCTAAATTTATTTTTGCAGGAGCATTGATTTTTATTGTCTTCATAAGTTTTTTATTTCCCGATAGTTTTTTCGCCTATAAATTTTGACTCTGCCAAAGCTCGTGACACAGCCTATAAATTTTTATCCTTACAAAAAACTTTATCATCTTTTATAATGCTGAGTGTTTTGCATATCGCCAATATTTATTAAACAAAGTAATTGGCGTTTTTATAGACGCTCTTATATATATTATATCAAAGATTTTTTTGTCTGTAAATAATTATTCTCTCTTCTCCGGTCAAAGGAAAGATTAATTCGGGATTTAATTGCATAATTCTTTCTTCAGACGTTCTCAATCTCTTAGCAACGTCCCACAAAGTATCCCCTTCCGCAGGTATATAAACGCTGACGGCACAATCGTTAAGGCAATCTTTTTCGCCTTTTTTTACATCGGTTAAAAGCTTTATTTCTTCTACGTCGTAACATCTGGCTGTAACCAAAATCTCTCCATCCATCTCTATTTCGCCACTGCGGATTTTTAAGTTACACCGCAAAACGTTTACTTCGACGTCCCTTACTGCCAAACACTCTACGGTTTGACTTACACTAAAAGGAGTCTTTGCTTGAACGGATATTATATCGTCGTCTACACAAAAAACGGCTGTTGCGCACATCAAACCTTCTGCCCTTAATTCTCCGTCGCTAAACACAACCGATACCCCTTCTAACCTCTCGCTATAACCCGTTATAAGACGAGAGTTTTCGGGAGCTTTTTCTAAAGACTTGCCAAAAACCTTTTTACTAAAGCTTATTTGTTTTTTAAAAAACTCTCTTTTATCCGTCTTAAACACGCATTCGGAAGAACAGTTTACACAATACGCATCGCACGAAACCTTCTTTTTATCCGTTTGGAAGGCTTGCGCTTCTATCTTTAAAGATAAATCCGTAGTCGCTACCGAACCGTCTTTATCTTGGTCTACGTATACCTTAATAGCACATTTTTTTACACTTGCTTTGGCTTTTACAATACTTTTTGTTGTTGCATCTTCGCAAGCGATCTCGTAACGAAAAGGAATTTCTCTTCTTTCTTTTATTGCTTCGCTCGAAGATAACGCAGGCACGATACACATGTTTATAATTGCGTTGCCTTCGACTATAATTGCACCAAGCACACTCTCTACCGCAGTAACCGTCGCTAAACAATCGTAAAACAAAACTTCTTTTACGGGTTTTTCTATTACGAATTCATCTTCTGTATTGAACTCCGCCACCACTTTTTTAAGTGGAGTAACACACTCTATTTCTTTGGTCTTAACGTCTGTTTCCGCTCCGGAAACTATTTGCTTTTCTACAAGTTTTTTGTCGTAAACTATAAGAACGTTTATAATAGCTTGGGCATCGTACGACTCTTCTAAAACCGTTACGTCTACTCCGTCAACGCTTAAAGAAACTGAAATCTCATCGCCGACTCTAATATCTTTACTCTCTACTTCCGTTTTAAGTTCTACTTCTTTTAAACTCTTTTCTAATACCTTCCCTGCGGTAGTTATCGCAGTAAATACTACCGTTCCACTTATTTTTACCTTTCCGTCAGAAACTTCTACCGACGACGGCGTTGCCTTTGCGTTAACCCCCACTAAGGTCTTATCGTTTAAGCTATTGCCGTTTGAGCAAACTTTGATTTGTGCCGACGTCTCTCCTCCACGATAATAATTAAAATCTTCTGAAATAATCTCTTTAAACATATAAACCTCCGATTTTACTGTTGTATTTATATTAAAAACCAAAACAAAATATGCTAATTTTACTTATTTTACAACGAAAATAGATT
>JAZNFL010000069.1:0-3982 GCA_045589135.1 Christensenellaceae bacterium | reverse complement strand
AAATTTTTAGCAAAGGTAGGCTTGTAACAAAATTAAATTATAAACTGCCGTAAGTTGTTCTTATCTTAATGATTTTAAGTTATAACAAAAGTATAGCACGCTATACTTCGCTAAAAGCGAAATGTAGCGTGCTTTTCTTGTCTGCAAAATTAAGTTATAATTAGTTTATGGTTAAAGGTTGTATAAAAAGCTTGTGTTGTTGCTTTGTAAAATGTTTACGTAATGTAAAACGTTTATATAAAATAATAAGGTTTAAAACGAAGGTCAAGATTTTTCCGGCAAATGTTTCCAATATTTTTTAGGCATAAAGTTTTGCATTTGTCGATGGTTTTTTCTTTCTTCGATATTTACGCTGTTGTAATAAGTCTTCCACAATTGTTCAAAATATTGTTGTTCTTCCGAAAAAGAGACCGTCAATATTCCGTTTCCGTTTACAATCTTAGATTGATAACCATTCCATAACCCTAATATGTTTCTTTTTACGTCGTGTATTACGAAAGGTGTTTTGCCGTATCTGGATTTAAAGTGTGGCAAAATCAATTCGGTTACGTCGTTTTCCGGTTCGTAATGTGCGTAAAAAATCCCGTCTATAGTTTGTTGAAATCTTATAAAACCTTTAAAGCGATGTGTTTCGGTATAAACTTTATCTAAGGCATAAATAAAATTTCTCGATACGTCGTCAGAATAGTCGTCAAAGCAATCTTGCTTTTTGTCTATAACGCTACAAGCGTAATCGAATACGATTTTGCTTTTGTCTTCTTTTCCGCTTCGCAGGCAATCGCTTATTCTTTTTAATGTTGCGTCGTTTCCGTATTTATAAATAGCGTTTTTAACTCTAGTTGCTTGCTCTTTGTCGGTTTTTACGTTAAATACTTGGTCGCAAAATCCGATTTGCGAATAGTCCGTAGTTATTGCGTCGGGTTTTATTTTGTGTTTATAAGAGTAAAAGATGCAAGAGTATAATCCGTCTAAAGTGTTATCATATGTAAATATATTCATAATTCTCCTGTTAACGTACTGATGGTAGTATCTTGAGTAGAAAATAGTGATAGTTGTTCAGCTTGTTCCGGTGTTGATGCAAGAAGTAAATTGCGTTTAATAAGTAAAGGGTTTTCTTCTCCAAAAAACTTTCCGTTACATATTATAAAGTGTTTTGCTCGTTTTAAAACTACTCGCATTTTTTTTAACGAATCGTAGGTAATTACGCAGTGTTTTCTCGTACTTATAATTTTGTATGCAGAGCGCATGCCAATTCCCGGCACTCGCAATAAAATTTCTAACGGTGCAACGTTTATTTCGACGGGAAAAAGGTGCATGTTTTTCATTGCCCAAAAACATTTTGGATCGTAATTAAGATCTAAATTTTCGTCTTCGTCTAAAATTTCGTTTGCACTAAACCCGTAAAATCGCAGTAGCCAATCGGCCTGATAAAGTCTATGTTCTCTCATTAGGCCAACCGGGGTGGTTGGTAACAAAGAAACGTTTTTGTTCATAGGTATATAAGAAGAGTAGTAAACCCGCTTTAAAGAAAACTTTCCGTAAAGGGCTTCCGATAGTCTTACAATCTTTCCGTCGCTTTCTCCCGACGCCCCTACGATCATCTGAGTAGTTTGACCGGCAGGTAAAAACCTGCTGCGTTTTAGCGATACGGAATTTTGTTTTTCTTCGGTCAGCATCTTCATCGGGGTAAGTATGCCACGTTTACTTTTTTGGGGAGCTAAAAGTTTTAAACTGTTTTCGGACGGAAGTTCTATATTAAACGACATTCTGTCAACGATAATACCCGCTTTATACACTAAGTCGTTATCGGACGAAGGTATTCCTTTTAAATGTATATACCCGTTAAATTTATATTTGGTTCTCAACAAAAAAACGGTGTCGTAAAGCTTCTTCATGGTGTAGTTGGGATCTTTTTCTACCGCAGAGGATAAAAAAAGTCCTTCTATGTAATTTCTCGTGTAAAAATTCATTACGAGTTCACAAATTTCTTCCGGGGTTGCCGATGCTCTCGGAACGTCGTTGCTTCTTCTATTTACACAATAAAGGCAATCGTATGCACAGTCGTTAGACATAAGAATTTTAAGCAAAGATATGCATCTGCCGTCTTCTGTAAAAGAGTGGCATATGCCTGCAAAACAAGCGTTTCCTATACCGCCGTAGCGATTTTTTCTATCCGAGCCGGAAGAAGAACAAGAGACGTCGTACTTAGCGCTGTCGGTTAAAATTTTAAGTCTGCGTTCGTCAAGCATTTTATCCCCCTGCGTTTAAATAGAAATTTGTTCAAAATCAAATAACAACTAATTCTTTATGGTTGTATTATAACATATAAAAATTAAAAAGTCAAACATATGTTCGCATTTTTTAAAGAGGTGTTTTATGAAGTTTAAGCATGGAAAAAATTTAAAAATAATAAATAAAAGAAGTGTCATTATAGGTGATGGAGTTGTTTTGGGTGACGACGTAACCATTGAGCAAGGATGCGAGATTAAAGGCAACACGACGATTGGTAACGGTTGTACCATAAAAGGCGGAAGCTTAATCGAAGATTGCACGATATTAGACGGAGTAACGATAGACAGAAGTCATTTAGTTGGAGCAGAAATTGGAGAAAACTGCAACATAGGTCCATTTGCAAGAATTCGACCTAAAACTTGGCTTGGTCAAGGGGTAAAGATTGGTAATTTTGTAGAAGTAAAAAACAGCCGATTAGAAAAAGGCGTCAAGGTAAGCCATTTGGCGTACGTGGGCGATGCAGAAGTGGGCGAAAACACCAACGTTGGTTGTGGGGTTGTGTTTGCTAATTACGACGGCAAAACAAAAAATAAAACCGTGGTTGGCAAAAATTGTTTTATTGGCAGTAATTCCACTTTAATAGCTCCGCTAAATATAGGCGACGGAGTGTTGGTAGGAGCCGGTTCGGTTGTTACAAAAGACGTTAAAGAAAGTTCTTTGGTCATAGCAAGGAGTATACAAACGGAAAAAGAAGGTTGGGCAAAAAAGTATCTTATGGAGGATAGATGAGTATATATTTCGGCACGGACGGAATACGAGGAAGAGTTGGGGAAGAAATAACTTGTGATCTTTGCGAAAGGTGCGGAAGAGCCCTTGCAAGTATAAAAGAAGGTGCGACGATAGTTATAGGCAGGGATACAAGAGATAGCGGAAAAGTGTTTTCTTTAGCTTTTAGTTTAGGTGCTGTTGCAAACGGCGCAAAAGTTACCGACGTAGGAGTTTGTCCAACTGCGGGGATTTCTTTCGTTACAAGGATAACTTGTAGCGATTACGGAGTCGTGGTTACTGCATCGCATAACGACAACGGATATAATGGAATAAAGATATTCAATAATAAAGGAGAAAAAATAGATAAAAATCTTCAACAAGTTATCGAAGAAAAAATAACGGACAACGCAACTATATCTAAAAGATACGGAGAGTATATTACTGATTTTAGAATAGTAAGCAAATACGTAGATACGTTAAAAAACAATTTAAATCCAACGGGATACGTAAAAAGAGTTGTTTTAGATTGTGCTAACGGAGCGTCGTATAAAATTGCTTCGGAAGTGTTTTCTTCGGCAGGGGTACAGACGGTAAACGTCGGCAATAATCCCAACGGAACAAATATCAACGATGGTTGCGGAGCTACTAATTTATCTCAGTTACTTAAAGTAACGGCAGAAACAGGGGCGGATTTAGGTTTTGCTTTTGACGGAGATGCCGATAGATTGCTTGCCGTAGACGAAAGTGGTCGTACTATAGACGGTGATCAAATAATTTATCTTCTTGGATCAAATATGCACGCTGAGGGCAAACTTGTTGGAGATATGGTTGTAGGTACTCATCATACGAATATGGGGGTACAAAGAGCTTTGGAAAATAAAGGTATAAAGCTTTTGCGTTCTGATATCGGCGATAAATACGTAATGGAATTGATGCATAAAGAAGGTGCAGTTATCGGAGGCGAACAGTCAGGTCATATTAT